>CAJXTM010000202.1 GCA_913061385.1 uncultured Rhodopirellula sp.
CTACACGTAAGGAGTCGTCGGCAGCGTCAGATGTGTATAAGAGACAGGATTACGGATGTCCCTCGATAACCGGGTCCGTAGGCTCGCAAAGCCGTTACAAGGTCTTCCAGAAGCACAACTGGACGCCCCGTTTCCAATCCGACCAGACGATCGGTGGGGTCAGCGAAGAATCCTTCGGCTGGCCCAGCAACAACGATGTCATTTGTTTCTGGATAGAAGAATACGTATTGAACCGCAGTCAGGCCGGCTAACGCCTGCATTTCCTGATCAATGGCTCCCCCGCTGGCAAGCCGATCAGCAATCGCAGCCTCAAGGCGATTCAGCGACACTTTTCGGAGTTCAGCAGGTCGCATGACATCGGTGTCCGCCCTTTTCGTCCGAGCCGCAGCTAGCCGTTGATTAGCCAGTCTGGGGTCGAACTGGCGAACCTTCAGAACACCAGCAGCATCGACATCGATCCCAGCAACCGGTTGGGCAAAGTCATTTGTGGTGCCTCCCCCGCCGCCACCGCCGCCGCCTTGGGCGAACAAGCTCGGAAGCGTGATCATGGAACCTGTAAGGAGCGTTAAGAACGCGAAACAACGTTTAAAATTGGTCATCGGTGGGCCGTGCCTGGCGTGAACGGTGAAGATGAGTGCCCGCGCAGCTTCTACGCAGTACTACCCTGACAATAGTCAGAGCCACTCGGTCTATCAACAAACTCATGGGTAGCGAACCGACCAGACTGGCAAAATAGCCAATTTCTTCCGGTCATGCCGCTTGTATTGGACGTCCGTTGCCCCTGCAGCGACGCCAAAAGACTTCCCCAAGGGGGAACTCTACAAGCTTTCTCGCCTCAGAATACCGAAAATCCGACTGATTGCGTTGCAATCAGCGTGCCGACTCCCGCTGCCCCAACGCCTAAACTGCCAAAACAGGCATGTCCACAGCGACCGAGAAACCGAGAGTCAACGTGGAAACGTAGCCCATAGTCGACGCCGGGCAAGCGACTCTCTGCCGATTAATGCTGCTCTGACCGGAACGGGATGCCGCAAACCTGTCACCCTCAGCCCAATCCGAGGAACCGTAATATCCATCAGAACAGGAACCAGCTCGACAGCGGTAAGACAAACCCTGCTGAGAAACGGCCCCAGACAACAGACTGAACGCTTCCAGCGGCTTAGGCCTTTTTGTTTTTGCAGCAGAGCCTAGAATCGGGCATTCTTCCCCGAATACCTAACAAAGTTTGGAACAATGATGAGTGGCGACTGTGATTTTGGTCTGATTGGTTTGGCTGTGATGGGCGAAAACCTCGCGTTAAACGTAGAGAGCCGCGGCTACAAAGTCGCCGTCTACAACCGCACAACGGAAAAAGTGGACGACCTCATCAAGGGCAGGGCAGCCGGAAAGAACTTCGTGGGCACGCACTCCATTGAAGAGTTCGTCAAAGCGGTCAAACGCCCCCGAAAACTGATGCTGCTCGTGAAAGCAGGTCCTGCAGTCGATGCCATCATCGAGTCACTGATCCCACTTTGCGAGCCTGGTGACATCATCATTGACGGTGGCAACACCCACTACGCAGATACCGAACGCCGAACCAAACGCGTCGAAGAGGCAGGTCTGCAGTTCATTGGCTGCGGCGTTTCTGGTGGCGAGGAAGGAGCACTCAAGGGCCCAAGCCTGATGCCCGGCGGAACCAAAGAAGCTTGGCCGGAAGTCAAAGAGATGTTTCAGGCAATCGCCGCCAAAGTCGGTCCCAACGATGAGATTCCATGTTGCGAGTGGGTGGGGCCAAGGGGTGCCGGCCATTACGTCAAAATGGTCCACAATGGTATCGAATATGGTGATATGCAGCTGATTTGTGAGGCGTATCAATTGCTCCGTGAGCTTGGTGGGCTCAACAATGACGAGTTATACGACGTCTTCGAAAAGTGGAATCAGGGTGAACTGCAAAGCTACCTGATCGAAATTTCCCGTGACATTTTCAGCGTCAAGGACGATCAGGACACCGATGGTTTCCTCGTCGACAAGATCCTCGACATCGCAGGTGCAAAAGGCACCGGAAAGTGGATGAGCCAGCTCGCACTCGATTTGGGTGCTCCCAGCACCTTGGTGACGACTGCTGTCTTCGCCCGTGGCCTGTCAGCCCAAAAAGAAGCCCGTGTTCGAGCCAGCGAGAAACTCAAAGGCCCCAGCGAGGCTTCTAATCCTGAGATGTCTGCTGTCGCCCGAAATCTTGTTGGTGATCGCGAAGCGTTCATCGAAGCCGTCCGGCAAGCACTGTATGCCTCCAAAATCGTCAGCTACGCTCAAGGCTTTGTGCAACTGCAAGCCGCGTCAGCTGAACATGACTGGGATCTCGATTACGGAAACGCAGCCCTGCTGTGGCGAGGTGGCTGCATCATTCGCGCTCAATTCCTTGATCGAATCAAAGAAGCGTTCGAAACAGACCCGAACCTCGAAAACCTGCTGCTTGCACCTTTCTTCGAGGAAGCAGTCGAGAATGCTCAGGAATCGTGGCGTGCCGTTGTTGCCGCCGCATCGATCCTCGGGATTCCCGTTCCCGCGTTCAGCACTGCACTGTGCTACTACGATGGATACAGACTCGCTCGCCTGCCTGCCAATCTGCTCCAAGCACAGCGAGATTACTTCGGCGCACACACGTATCGCCGAGTCGACAAAGAGGGTTCATTCCATAGCGAATGGCTTCAACTTCGAAAGCAGCCCTCTGACAGTTGAATCGTGCGTAGCGGAGCCGATTGCCGAGACTAAGCACGGCTAGATTCTCGAAAGCGAATGCAACGCGTGCGGTTAAGGGCACTGTTCATCATGCCCTCAAACAGGTGCGATGAACGGCGCCCACTGGCTGCGATTGCAAACACTGGCTGTGATGGCAAACACTGGCTGTGATGGCAAACGCTGGCTGTGATGACAAACGCGAGCTTGCTTGGCCCTAGCCGCCTGCGTTCGCAAGCAAGTTGCTCTCGCACCCCGAGAAAATCCGCTAAGGCTTGTGAGATCTCCCGACGCCCCGCCTGAACCGACACGTCTACCCTTGCCCTAGTCGTGGGTCGTGCTGGGCGACTGGGTGGCCGAGGAGTGCTGGGTGGCAGAGGAAGTGCTGGGTGGCAGAAGAGTGCTTCGCTGCTCCAGCAGCTCGCATCTCACGCGTCCTCTCCCAAGATCGACAAGTACGCAAGAAAAGCGTCCGGGCGTTCCTTCTGACTGCCCTGATGCAAACTCGCTGCCTCAAGCAGCTCCTTAATGGCTCCCCGATAAGCCCGAGCTGTTACGCCGGGCAAACCCGCGACCGCTTCGATTTTGAGCGTCAGACTGCGAGCAGGCTCCTTGCTGGGCAAATCGCCTCGCTCACAGGCTTTCAATGCAGTGGTCACCACGATGTCTGCAGGCGATTTTTCATCCCTGGCATAAATCATCAGTAACTCCGCAATCACGTCCGCCGGGCGGATCTGAGGCTGACTTGGAGCCGCTTTGACGGTTGAACCCTGAACCGCGCGACGCCGATTTCGCCGGCGATCTGCTGCCTTGAGGCGTTTCTTTAAATCGTTTCGCTTTGCCATGTCGATGACACCCAAAAAAGAACGACCGCCTCAACGCGTGAGCTAGTTCAAGGCGGTAGCCGGATAGGGAAGGAGTAGAAAAATCATGCAGCCGACAACCCCAAGTCGACACACTGCGGCGCGGTAAAAAACCTCGCCGGTTCAGACAAGGCCCTCCAGTCTACACAGAACGGCAGAAGGCGTAGACGACCTTCGCAACCTTTTGCAAACATAAAAACGCCTTATCTTCCAAACGAAACTACGGTGAACCCAAGCAGCAAAGGGCGGGAGCCCGCAGAGAGAGGTTCGAACCGGACTTTCCCGCCGAAGGTAAAGTATCCAAAGAGCCGACCAATCCCTCAGGTGGGTTCGAAAACACTTCGGAAAAACGCACCAAGGTATCGGCAAAACCTGGCACACGAGCGTGGACACGTGGCTCAAAAAACATCGAAAACCATTGGCACCACAGGCCATTGTCCTTGGCATGCCGCACTCACCTGCTGCGTTGCTTGATCTTTTCGAGTTCGGTCTGCAATTCCGCTGCTCTGATGTTGTGTCGGATCACTTTTCCGCTGGGATCGATGAGCATCATGGTTGGTAACGTCTGGACACCGAATTCCTTCGCAAGCCGACTGCCTTCAAGCCCACCGTCTTCGTGGAGTTGAAGCCAAGGCACCTGGGTCTGCTGCAAATACCGCTGAGCGTCGGTTTTACTTCGATCAACATTGATTCCAACGACCTGCAGGCCCGTTCGCTGATTACTCGCCAACAAACGCCGCAACTGCTTCATATCCTGTTTGCATGGCTCGCACCAAGTCGCCCAATAATGCACCACGACCGGTTTTCCACGGAGACTCGACAAGCGGAACGGCTTCCCTTTGATTGTGGTGCCCTGCAACTCGACCTGCCGCCCCACCGACTCAAGACGACGCACAGCACCGGCGGCCATTTCGCCAGAATCCGCTTCAGGGAATAGATTGGCAACTTTCTTGTAGTACGCCAATGCTTCGCTGTCTTTGTCTTCGAACTCCTTGCTGAGCGCCAAATTCAGCCACGCCTGCGCTGTCTCCGGAGCCCGCGGGTAGCGTTCCACAAAACGGGCTAAGGCACCGATGTACCATTCCTGAACCTTTGCAAAGTCAGCATTCGGCGTTTGACGAGCCATGTAGTCAGCGCTGATCGCTTGATAGTCCGCGTACGCACTTAAACTCTCGTCCTCTGCAGCAAACCGCTGCGAAACAGACTGCAAACGCGTTAAACCAGCTGGATAGGCGCCTGTTTGAGAGCTAACACTGAGCGTGTCGACTAATTGCCGGAACCAGATTTCTCGATCTTCTTTGGTCGCCGCGGCACCGATCAACTTCTCAATGATCCCCGCACGAGCCTCGTGTAACTTGGCAATGGCAGCGGCGTCTTTGGTGGTAACCAACTGTGTATCAACATTCTCAAGCTTGGTAACCAAATCCTGTGTTTTCCGGGCTGTTCCGGCATCGTTCATGACGGCGTTGGCAGTGGCAGTGTCGGGTGCGAAGAAATTCCCGCCAGTCCCCGTCAGCAGCTCGGTGTCCTCGCCAAGAACTGGCAAACTGACAACTCGCCATGTTGCGGGCCCTACCTGAACAAGCGTCCCTACCATGAACTGCCCTCCACCGCTTTCCTGATCAAACATGGCCACCGCATTCTCGTAGACGATCAGATCACGAGTGGATTCCTCGGTGCCGCTGGGTACCACGCCAGGTGTGCCGGCCGCAAACTGAACCCATTCGGCATCGTTTCCGACAACTTCTTGCTTCTTGGCGAGCTCATCAAACCCCCGGGTCGCTGCCATAGCCAGTGATCCGATCTGTTTTTTCTTCGCATCGCCTAGCCCAAGCGAACTCATCTCCTTGTCACTAATCACCAAGGGTGCAAACCGATCTGCGTCTCGCTCACGCAGGGCTGCCACGACTTCCGCGGTGACTTCTTCGGCAGAAATCTGCTTCCATGCATCGATCAAACCATCTTCGTCCGCATCTAAACCCCAGCGTGTCCCACCTGTAGCCAGCCAACGGTACTGGTCTGTCTTACCGTTAAAATTTTCATCGATATCGCGGTAAACCTCGACTCCGAATCTGAAATAGCACCACAGGTCAATCTGTTGATCACCATTTGTGTCTGCGAAACGCCGCAGCAAAGTCCCGTCTTTTGCGATTACTTCCCACCCGGACCAATCATCTTGGTCGATATCGATCACCTTGCATTCTGATTGATTTGCAGGCTCAACTTTTTCGTAATCGACCCCTGGCTGCACTGGCTTGAGAGCGAGAGCGTTTTCAGGCGTTGGAGCTGCTGCGTCGACAGCAGCCGTCATTCCGACGAACAACCCGATAGCCAAAAAGGGCAAAGCGTGTTGCAAACGATCCATCATTCGATTGATTCCATGAATTTCAGTGAAAGAAAATCTTCGCTCCAGCTGACCGTGAGCCAACTTGCAGGCTCATTGAGAACCTAGAAGTCTTATCGTGCAGTGTGACGGACGTTGGCGAGCCTGAAAATGTCGATTTTCAACGAGCATCGGCCCGGCAGATGCCTCAAACACGCAAATCCCCGCTCAAACAGGGCCTTTGAGGGCCGCTGCCAAAACCACTCAAGCAGAAGTTACCGGGCTTCTTTTCTTCCCAATTGCCACAATCCGGACCACCAAAACTCGAGAAGCGAACCGAAAAGTCAGAAACTGCGTCAAAGAAATAGTTGATTCTGCGCAAAACATGGGGTTTCTTCCCTTTGACAGCCAATCGAGTTTCCGTACACTTTGCCGCTTCCCTTGACCAAAGGTTCAGTCCGCAGCGGCAACGCTGTAAACCGCGCCGGTCGAAAAAGGGCGTGTAGCTCAGTTGGTTAGAGCGCGTCGCTGATAACGACGAGGTCCCAGATTCGAATTCTGGCACGCCCACTTTTGGAAGTCTTGAAAGGTTCGTGTTTGACGCCTTGTCAAAACGCTCATGATCCTTCAGACTTCAAAACCTTGAGGGGGTGTAGCTCAGTTGGGAGAGCATCTGCTTTGCAAGCAGAGGGTCGTCGGTTCAAGTCCGTCCACCTCCACTTAAGAAGTTTAGGAATTAACGTTCCTAATTGATTCAAGGCCCTTGTGGTCTTGAGCCGATCTGGGATGATTCAGCAGCTCATGTAGCGAACTGAGTCAACCGGAAAGGTTGATGAGAGAATTGGAACGGATGCCACCTGTCTCTTATACACATCTCCGAGCCCACGAGACCGAGGCTGATCTCG
>CAJXTM010000203.1 GCA_913061385.1 uncultured Rhodopirellula sp.
AAGGAGTCGTCGGCAGCGTCAGATGTGTATAAGAGACAGGTGTATCAGATAATGGGGTCACTTCACTCCCGTTTGCTCTCCACGAACTGCGTCTGCGAGCCAGGCATGTTCAGTACCTATCTGATGCACGCGGTTGACCTTCTTGCAGGGAAGCTTGAATTGGTTCCAGGTTTTGTCTTCTGTGGAACAAACAAAGCGACCTTCATTTGGCAATGCTCGCCGTCTGATCAATACTGGCACAGTCAGGGGCAGTAAACTATACAGTCGTAGGACATGTATATTTCCGTTGTTTTTCAGTTTGCTTCGCAAGTCCATGTCTGGTAGAACTACAAATACTGCAGGCATGGGCTGTAAGGAGTACAGCTTTGTTGCGGTTTGACAGAGAGATGCAGGAGCAGGATGGATGAATGGAGTCACATTGGGTTGCAGATTTGAGTTCTCACGTGGAGAGCTCTGGTACATGCCACTGCTGCACAAGTCATCCTGCTCTTTTATACTCAGTTGATTGTTGGTGTTTTACTTCGCTGCAGGCATTGCTTAGTGTGAAATTCCGCTCAAATGCGGAGTCGTGCATCGTGAAACCGCATTGATTTCTGACGGACAAATGGGTTACCGATGAATTATCTCAGGCATCCTCCTGTTGGTTGCGACGACAACTGCTAGCCAACCGTCTGCGCAGAACGTTCGCGTTTACTGCCTTGGAGATGGGTAGATTGCAATCGCTAATATTGCAAATGCTTGCAGACTCCCTAAAAAGTAAAAATGCGGACCACACCGTTGAACTAGATAGAAAATATGAATCAGGCTTTGATTGCTGGATCGGTCGTTGGTTTTGGGTTAACCGGGCTTTTGGGTTAACCAGTGTGGCGGTAAACGTGTTTTAAGGCACCGGCACGATGGTTGTCCCAATGGATGACGGACGTGTTTCAATTGATGGCATTCATTCGTCACGACTTTGCGAATCAGAAGGATGCCATCCGTGCGGACACTGAGTAACCGATCAATGGAATCTGCTTGTGCCCCGTTTTGAAATTTCGTGGTCAATCATTTGAGTCGCAACGATTTGTCATGTGCAGGACAGATTGCGTCCCTCACTCAAAAAAAGGAAAATATTTGCGCCTCGGATTGGCTGCACTTCAGCCTTGTGAAAACACAGATGCGTGACGGACCGTCGTCTTATCAATGCTATTGAGCGTTTGGTGTTACGTGTTCTCAAAACAAGGTTTTATGATGAAAGTCAAACTCAACATTGATTTAGACATCGAGTTAACAGAAGGCGGCAAGCGGATCCAACTATCGGATCTGTGGGAAACCGCGCAGATTGTTGCTGCAAATGCGGCACAGAGTGCCAACGAAAGTGTGAGCTCGTCGGCTGCCCCGGTGAGCGATCCCGAATCGGTTGTCGATGAGGAACATGCTACGAAACAACAGAAAGTTGAACCAGATCGTACGCAGGAAACGAGTGGAAAAGAGCATGTCTGGCAATCGCAGTCGGCAACGCAATCGCTGCATCCGTTAGGCATGTTTCTGTGTGACTTGCTTGACCGGGTTGTGGAGGTAACGCAGCAACCGCATGACCCCGCTCACAAGAAAGGACAGCGTCCCGATCCGGGATGAGGTTAGATTCGTGCTGGGGGAGTTGCTCCCAGATTTGGACATCTATCTTTGCATTGACCAGCTTCTGTTCATGAGGAATGGATTGTGATGCTTCAATTCGATGGGTTCGCAGAGCAGGGCTAGGGCAAACCCTTGTGATGCATTGGGTTGGATTTGCCAAAGAGAGCCAGAGGCTTGCCATGCTGTGCTTTGAGAAAGGGATTGGTTTGCCTCGGAAGCAGCGTTAATGTGGTTGTTTGGCATTAAAACCGCCACAAAGCAAGAAATGAAGTGGAAATATTTGCTATTGGTCGGGGCGGTCGCTATACCGCTTAGCTGACCAAGACTTGTGGCAAAGCACAGATGCAACAGAAATGCAGTGCACAGACACCGTGAACATGTGGTCCACAGGCGTTGGTTTATTCGCGGTGACTCAGTCATCGTTCCCGCCGATCGTCGCCCATAGCTTTGGAGTTCCCCCATGCCTGATATCGACAAGTATTTGTCTGCGATTCAGAAGAACGAAGGATCTGACCTTCACATTAGCACGGGTTCGCCTCCGATTCTTCGGGTGCACGGAACGATGGCGCCATTGAAGGCAACGCCTTTTGAGTCCGATAAGGTGCAGGCGTTGCTTGACCCGATCATGACTGAAACTGCGCGACGCAACTTTGCTGAGACGGGTGACGCCGACTGGGCGTACGACCTGAAGGGCGTAGCGAGGTTCCGTTGCAATGCCTTTCAGGATCGTAGGGGACCGGGCGCGGTATTCCGAATCATCCCAAACGACTTCATGACCGCAGAAGATCTGGATTTACCCGAGGCCGTTCTGAAACTGTGCACTTTGCCCAAAGGCCTAGTGCTGGTAACGGGACCGACGGGGTCCGGCAAGAGCACAACCTTGACTGCCATGATTGACTATATCAATCAACGTCGAACCGATCATGTGATTACGATCGAAGACCCAATCGAATTCGTGCATGAAAACAAAAAGTGTTTGATCAATCAACGAGAGGTTCATACACACACAGATTCATTCTCGCGTGCGTTGCGTGCCGCATTGCGTGAAGATCCCGATATCGTTCTGGTGGGTGAAATGCGGGACCTTGAAACCACGCACATCGCGATAGAAACCGCAGAAACCGGCCATCTGGTTTTTGGAACACTTCACACCACCACGGCAGCATCTACCGTGGATCGTATCATTGATCAGTTTCCAGCTGATCGTCAGGCACAGATCAGAACCATGTTAGCTAGCAGCCTGAAGGGAATTGTAGCGCAGACCCTGTGTAAACGACCTTCCAAGGGCAGGATTGCTGCATTGGAGGTTTTGATTGTGAACAACGCCATCTCGAATCAAATTCGCGAAGGTAAGACCTTTCAAATTGAATCCGGAATGCAAGTGGGAAGGAAGGAAGGGAACATGTTGATGAATGATGCTTTGGTTCAGCATGTGGTGGACGAGAACATCACCGCTGCAGAAGCCATTCATCGTTCGTTGCAGCGAACGGATCTGATTGACAAACTGGCCTCTAAAGGAATCGAAACGAACCCGGGGGATAGTGCTTAAACACGAACTGAATGTTCGCGTGCTGGATGATAGCGTTTGCTATGGAATGGCTGTGCTCAGGCGAAACGGAACCTAGTTTGCTATGCAAGCCGGACGGTCGAAATAGTAACTTCTGCTCCGTGCCTAAACGTTACTTGCGGCACTCATCGATTGAAACGCAGTAGCGTGCATGATCTGCGATTGCATGTCTTGCCCTTTTTTCGCCTTGCGGGGTTGAACGAAAGATCACCTACACTAAAGCCTTGCTCAGCAATCGGGTGTCCGGGAATCCACTGCTCGCCATGAATAAATTACCAGCGGCAGATAAGAAATTGCCGCAAGCCACTGAATTGTGGTTGTTTGGTTGTATCGGCGGTGCGCGGTGTCGAACGCGATGCGATCCGTGATGACTCCTTGATCCATGTCAATGACTGAGTCCAACTGCGCATGAACCACGAGTAACCCGATGAGGGCAAGTGTCAGCAATGATGTGAGCGTGAGTAAGGCTGCGCCCAACCGTTTTGAGGTTCTGAGCACGGCGATGTCGTTCCAAACCATGAATGGAACTGTGCACCAGCCCAGCAATTGCAGAGCGATGGTAACTTTTTGGGTTATCAATCCACCATCCATCGGATCATTGAGAACCAGATGGATGACCCGCACCACAATACCGGTGTAAAATGTAAGACCGCCCCAATACAAGGCGAACATGAACATCAACGCTATCCGCCCGATCCAGTGCATAACTCGTTCGCCCTTCCGGCATAACAATTTTTAGAGGATTGGTTTTGTAACCCATTCTGCGGTTTTTGAAATTTAAACGCAGATAACAAGTCTGCCTTGATGCGAACCCATTCTTACCAATGCTGGCACTGACCCGATTCGATTCATTAAAGCACGCGTACAGGACGGTGTGCAAGTCGAGCGGACTGCGGCTTGATACCGATCCCTCCGGATCTGGCATCTGCGAAACGTTGGTGCGACTTTTAAATCCCTGACTTAGTTGGCACTTGGGTGGCCAACGACGCAAGTAGATGATTCAAGCGATTTTCGTGCTTGCTCATCAGGCCAGGATATCAGACATTTCTCCGGTGCTGTCACTGAATCCCTCGTCGTTAATACCAAGGCGGTGCGCGATGGTTGCATAAAGATTCGATAGAGGCATGTCACGCTCGTTGTATTTGAGAAACTGCCCATGAGTGAGCCCTAGGTCGCGACCGCCAGCGAGCAACAGGGGGTAGTTGTGATTGTTGTGCGTTCTGCTGTTACTGGAACCATACAAAACGACGGTGCGATCCAGCAGACTTCCCTCGCCCTCAGGTGTGCCACTTAGCCGGTTCAGAAATGATGCATGATTCTGTGCAAGAAACTGATCGAATCTCCCCAGCTTTTCTATCCCGCCGGGTTTGCCCGCACCATGTGCCAAACCGTGCCAGTTGGGAGCAAGGCCCAAACATCCGGGGAATGCATTTGCGATAGTGGTTGCTCCAGCAACTTGACCGATCATATAGGTCGCAACTCGAGTGGAATCGGTTTGAAATGCCAAGTACATCAGGTCATAAATGGCCTTGATGTAATCTTCGGGCCCCTGTTGGGTCGCATCGGCATTGACGGCATCTTGCGACACATTGGGCTTGGGAATTTCTAGCCACGCTTCCGCCCGTTCAACGCGTCGTTCAATCGTCCGAACCGAAGACAAGTACTCTTCAAACTTCCGTTGATCATTGACTCCTAATTTCTGGTTGAGTGTTTTTGAGTGCTCCAGAACACGGTCCAACATGCTACTAGTATTTTTTAATTGACGTCGTTGTTGGGCGATGTTTCCGCCCCCCTCGACACCGAAAAGACGCTTGAAGATCTGTGTGGGGCTCGACAACGCGGGGATTGGGCGTCCTTGGCGGGTAAACGAGAGAGTGCAGGACCGAGTGGGTTCACCAACCCCTCCGTCACTTGAAAGCGTCAATGAGCGAAACCGCGTGTTGGTCCCATTTGCCTCCGCAATACGTTGATCCAGGGAGATTGTGTTGGTGAACACTCCGCTTTTCATCAGTGAGCCGGTCAGGAAAATATCACCCGTGTCATGGCCGCCCATTACCCAACCGTTGGGGTGGGAAATGCCCCCGATGACCGTGACATGATCGCGAAGCGATTCAAGCGATGAGAGCACATTGGTGAATTTAAAACTCTTACCTTCACCGGTGGGAAACCAGCCCCATTGGCGTGTGGGGTGATCCTCGGCAGGTACCGCGACGCCAAAGGGGAAATAGACACAGCAGAAACGCTTTGGCAAATCTACCGTGCTGTTTCTTCCCCAGGCCATTGCTTCCATCCAGGGCAGTGCCATCGCAGCACCGGCACCCCGCAACAACATTCGCCGATCAAGTTGCCATGATTTAGTCGCCATCAGAGTCTCTTTAAAGGAGCCTACTTGTTCTGAAACTTTTCACATTGAACGATCGCCACGATCAAATCGCTCAGTCGATACTTCGCGTCTTCGAATTGGTTGGTGAGTTTTTCAATCATGTCGCGATCGGAAAAATCAACCGTTTGCCCAGTAGAGTATTCTAATAACCGGGACACTAAAGCTTTTGCGAACCTGCGTCGCTCGTTCTGCAATAAGTGTGTCTTCAATCCGCGAATGTCCTCGATTACCACTCCATTGGGGAGCACGCTACTCGAAAAGACGGGTACCCGGAGCTTGTTCTTTCTCTTGTCTTGTACAACACGCAAAGCCTCGGCTCTCCAGACACCAGTGGCGTCGAAGTTTTCAAACGGTATCCCCCACGGATCGATTCCGCGATGACAGTCATTGCAAGCTTCTCGCGTGCGATGCTGCTCAAGTTGTTGCCGCACGGGCAAGCTCGCAAAAGCTGAATCCTCCGAATCCAGTTCTGGGACGTCGGGGGGAGGTGGTGCAGGTGCATCATCAAGCAATCTGCTGCGAAGCCAGACGCCGCGACGGATCGGATGCGAATCCTCCCCGGTGGAATTCAGTAACAGCACGCTTGCTTGGGTTAATAAACCGCCCCGTTTACTCTCAGCAGGCAGCTTGATCCGTTCAAATGCTCCCCCAATCGGGCCCTTCAGTCCATAGTGCTTTGCCATCGCCGCATCCAACATCAGGAAGTCTGAATCCAGCAGGTTCAGCGCACTTAAGTCTTTTCGAAGCAGCTCACCAAAGAACGCCCGCGTTTCCCCCCGCATCGATTTCTTGAGTGAGTCATTGAAACTCGGGTAATACTCAGGGTTAATCGCGACACGTTCAATCCCAGCCAAATCGAGCCATTGATCGGTGAAGTGATTGATGAATTCATTGGACTTCGGTGACTTCAGCATCCTGCGTATTTGCGACTCCAACATCGGGGTTGCAGACAATTCCCCTGAGTCTGCCAATGACGTTAATGCCTTGTCCGGGGTGGTCGACCAAAGGAAGTAGGAGATTCTGGTTGCCAATTCATGCTGGCTCAACGGGCGAGCGTCCCGCGAACGATTCGGTGCGAATTGATAAAGGAACTCCGGGGAAACAAGGATCATCACAAACGCTTCCCGCATCGCTTCCTCAAAACTCTCGGATTTCGGCCGAACTTCGTCATAGAACGAAAGGATATAATTCTGTCTCTTATACACATCTGACGCTGCCGACGACTCCTTACG
>CAJXTM010000204.1 GCA_913061385.1 uncultured Rhodopirellula sp.
CAACAAAGCGTCCCGCCACGATTCGACTTCAAGGCGGCGGCGATTCATCCGCCATAGCAAGCGGTTCGCAGGATCAATTTCGTTGCCCTTATCATTGTGGTTGCTTGATAACTGGTAGGCCGCTGAAAGCATAATGCGTCGGTGTAGCCATTTGAGTGACCACCCATGGTTCATGAATTGGACGGCAAGCGTATCAAGCAGTTGTGGATGCGAAGGTGGTTCACCTTGGGTTCCGAAATTGCTGGGTGTGGCTACCAAGCCTTTTCCGAAGTGATGTTGCCAAACACGATTGACAATGACTCGTGCGGTGAGTGGGTTATTGCGGGAAGCGATATCATTAGCCAATGCGAGACGCCCACTTCCTTCGTTGTAGTTCGCGCGTTCGGAGCCAGCGAGGATACGTAAGAAGCGGCGCGGTGCCTCTTCTCCTTGTCGGGCCGGATCTCCACGAACATAAACATTCAGATTCGCTGTCCCAGAGTCCTGAACAATATGTGCCATCGGTAAAGGACTCGGTAACGCCGCCTTTGCAGCGGTGATCTCGTTGTCCAAAGCTTCAAGCTCGAATGTTTGCGCGGCGTTTAGGCGGCCAGCTAAATCTTTGTCATTGAGCGTGAATAAGCCGGATGCGGAGAATACTCGTTTGATGAGTTCTTTGCGTGCGCGAAGTTCGGGCGATTCCTTTTTCGGGGACAAGTCAGATGGTACTTGTGTGTAGATACGGAATTCAATGCTGCCGTCACCACTGCCATCTAGACCACCCTTTGCCAGGAATTTGGTCATTCCATGCGGTAATTCGTATTCGATCACGGAGAGAGCGTGGCTTCCGATCCCAATTGGATACGTTTTACCTGCGATTGACAGAGGCTGGCCTGCGGAGTTCAGGTTTTTACGGACGGAACTGTGATCAGTTGTTGCACTTATCCATGTGAGATCAAGTAATGATTTTTCACCGGCGTCGCTAACGAGGCGCGGGTTGATCCAGTCACCCCAGTCTGAGCTAATGCCATCCCCTGCATCTGTGATGACGAGGAACAGGCGCTTTGCACCTTCAAGATCAACTTCAATATTGATGAGTGGCCGCGACCGATCGACACGTTTGCTGGTGAAGGTTGGTGTGCCTGTTGCTGTGTCCTGATGTAGTTTTCCATCCCGCTCGTCCAGGCAATAGTTGAGCTGAGTTGCAAATGTGTTTGCAGCCGCTTTTACCTCAGCCGTTAATTTTTCTGATTTGCCATCAGCTTCGGGCAGCGTCATCCATGCTTTAAGCGACGGTACAGATTCAAGGTATTTGTTATTGGGTGCAAGGAATTTATTCCAACGGTCAATCCAATCTTTACGAAGTCCAAGCTCGTCAGCAAGTGTTTCGAGTTTTGCCTGTTTGTCCGTTGCCTTGCGCTGTCGGTATTTCCAAACCGCAGACATATACTGAGGGATTGCATCCCGTTGATGTTCAGCGATTTCGCTTTTGCGTTGGTTTCGGTAGTTTTTCGCTTCGCCTTCTTTCTGCTTGACGACGCTCTCTGCAGCCTTGAACGTGTTAACGACTTCTTGTGGTGCCAGAGGTTTATCCACCATCTTTGTATTATGAAAAACACCCGCCAACGAGTAGTAGTCCTGTGTTGGGATGGGATCGAATTTGTGGTCGTGGCACCGGGCGCAGCTGACGGTAAGTCCGAGCATGCCCCGGGTAACCGTATCAATGCGGTCATCCAATTCGTCTGCCTGCGCTTGCGCTTTATCAGAGTTTTTGTAGTAAATCGCGCCGAGGCCCAGGATGCCCAGTCCGGCGAAACGTTCTCTTGGTTCGGTCTCTTCGTCCAGCAGCAGATCGCCGGCGAGCTGGTGCTTGATGAACTCGTTGTAGGGCATATCTTGATTGAGGGCATTGATTACCCAGTCGCGGTACTCATGGGCATGAGCACGACGTCGCACTCCAAAGGTGTGGGCTTGGTCTTCGGCGTAGCGGGCGACGTCGAGCCAGTGTCTGCCCCAACGCTCGCCGTAGTGTGTTGATGACAGTAACCGATGTATGACGTTTTCATACGCGTCGTCGGGAGTAGTGATCTGCAAGTCGGCCAGGAATTTGTCTGTTTCATCAGGGGTTGGTGGTAGACCCGTCAAGTCAAACGTTGCGCGTCGAAGAAGATGACGTGCGGAGGCTTGTTTGACCGGTTGCAATCCTGCCTCTTCCAGACGGGCCATGATGAAACGATCAATTTCATTGTTCGCCCAGGCTGAATTTTCGTTCGCTGGCGGCATGGCCGTCGTTGGTTGTGTGAAAGACCAAAAGTCCTTGCTTTTTACAAAGTCAATGGTGGGTCGAGCAATGCTCTCGCCTCCGTCTCTTGGATCAAACGCGCCTCGCTGAATCCACACCCTGAAGTCGTCGATTACCTTTAGCGATAACTTGCCAGACGGGGGCATCTCGAAGTCTTCGTGCGTTAATGCACCCAACAGAAGGCTGTCTTGGGGAGATGCCGGTGAAACCGCGGCACCACTGTCACCGCCCGTTAATATTCCTTGGCGAGTGTCCAGCAGCAGGCCGCCTTTTAGTTTGTTGCCCGCCTTCGCTGCCGCAGAATGGCAGGAGTAGCAATGTTCGACCAGCACGGGCCTGATCTTGGTCTCAAAATATTCGAGTTCTGCTGCGTTGTCTGCATGTGTCACAGAGCTCCAGAGCACGCATGAGGTTAGTACTGCGATTGCCGTCCTGAGAGTTGGGACGCGGAGAGGAACCACGGTGTCAGTGTCCATGAGGGTGGGGTGCATGGAGGGAAGGAGGCGGGGTACTGCAGCGAAACCACTGCGTAATAAATTATACCCTTGAATACCCTACAGCTAACAGATCACTGCGTCCGCATTACCGCGTTGGTCTCATTGTTTTGGCCTATTTATGGTCATGTTGCCTGATCTTTGGTCCACATTGTGCCTTGTTGTTGGCTCATTGACCTGCCAGTCCCATCTCCCGCGTCGATTCGTAACCCGGATGGGCGGGCAGTTTGGAATAGTACAAATTGTATTCGAGGAGCGTCATTGAATCAAAGAACGACTGATGATCAGTTAGATCGCAAGCAAGCTACTTGGGTTGGTTGAGACTGCTTGGGCCTTCATTAACGAGAATGCGGTCTTCTTCACATGCCCTGCAACCAATCGCTGGATCTTGTGGGATTCCGTAGAAATCAGTGGGTTCAATGTTGCCTGAATCGTCAAGTGCGTGGGCGAGATCGCACCCAGATAATAGGCAGGCTGATATTGAGATCAACGAGATAATAGCGAAGGTACGAATGATTTTGTTCACAGTTGGTTCCTATGTCGTGAGAGTCGATGTCAAGTAGCATGGAAACGCTGTGTTGCTGGATTTGTTAGGAAGGTTTCTGTTTTTTGAAGAGCTTATTGCTCACCGTTTGAAGTGATTGGCGTCATTTACTATCCTTGGCTGTTCTCACAGCAATTGCCTTGAATGGCAGACCTCCATTGGCACGCCGCGTTGCGAAGAATTCTGAATTGGGTGTGATGGGGTAATGCCTGCGTACGAGTTGTTGCTTGATTTCGTTGCTTGATTTCGTTGCTTGATTTCGTGGGTGATGAGCGGGGGACCGGATGTGATATCGGGAACGCGAGAGAATGCGGTGGTAAGTCTGGTTCGAAAAGCCGAACTTTGGATGGAATTGGAAAAGGGGCTTGCCGCGTATGTTCGCGGTATCTCGTTGTACTGGAATCTGCGTCACCGGCAAAACTGAAAGTTGTGACCGCCCAAAACAAAAACAAGTCTCTGGCGATAATGAATGACTTGACAGCCCAAAACGGAAAGACGTCACTTTCCAAAACTGAAAGAATAGACCTTTGCCCGCTCAATAGCGATTTTCAGTTTGATCTTCCCATTGTTTGCGTTAGGGGCCAGTTCGATGGGTGTATCAGATACGGACTCGCGGATCGAGATTGGGTTCACAATGGGGTTGCCGTCAGTGTTGAGGATTGTGACTACCACCGACCCGCCTGTTTGGACGTCAGCACTGATTTGTAACGTGGTTGAGGATTGTGGGATCTCGGTGGTGGTGATGATCGCAGGTTTATCGGGGGACAGTTGTTCGTATCCGGCGAAACCGTCGGGTCTGAGTGTTGCCAAGGATAAATTCCCAGTCCGCCAGCCATAGTGGTAATAGTCACTTCCGCCGTAGTACAATCGAATTCCATCTTCGAGGAAGATCGGATACGCGCAGGCATAGACACACCCGTAGTCGTAATCCAACACACGCTCCGAGCAGGGGATCAAGGGTTCGCCGGGGGCAATCCGATTCCATGTTTTTGAATCGGGGCTCCATGCAAGTTCCGTCCACACTCGGTCGACGGGACGCTGGGCGTGGATGGCGACGAGGCCTAGATAAACACCGCCGTGAAAGAAGACGGGCATTGAGTAAGGTTGCAGCGGTTTTTGTGTCGCTGCTAATATGACGCCAGTATTTTGCCAGTTTTTAAAATCGCTGCTTTGAATGCGCGTGACCTGTCTGCCCAGCGGTCCCCAGGTCCGCGTGATGCCAACATAATGGCGTGTCTGGCGGTTCCAGAACAGGTTGTTGTGCGTATCGCCAGCGACTTTGCCAAGACCGGAAAGTTTTCGAGGTTTGCTCCAATGCAATCCGTCAGCAGAGTAGCTTGTGGAGACGCCTTGCATTAGCATTTTGTAGCGACGGGCGGAGTTTGACTCGTGTGAATCTTTGGTGATGCCAGCTCCGTGAGGACCTCGCCAAATAATGTTATTTGCGGTTGTGCCTTCAAAATCGACCAAGCCCAGCGATGGCTTGGTCCATACGATTCCGTCCTTGGAAGTTGCGTAGCAAATTCCCATTTCGCGATTGGACGGAGGCCGATATCGCTTCGCGTCCCGTTGGCCGCGTGTCATGCCGCGTGAGGAGTGGTCGACGATGAATGGGCTATACCAGCATTTATAAATCTGGGCTTCGTGATCAAAGATCACATTGCCGTAAAGATTGTCGAAACGCTTCTCCCATGGTTTGTCCTCTGTAAACAGAGGGTTTGCTGGATGTTTCGTTACCGTTCCGGTCGCGAGTTTGGCGTTTTCGGTGCTTGCGATGATGCGACTGTCCAAAACAAGATAACGGTTTCGGGCTGTTTCCGCTGCACCATCCGCGGCGTGACTTGTGCTGATTGGGGCGAGGGGTATGGCAAGAAGGACAAAGAGGGGGAGGATTTTCATGTGCCTAGTGTTACTTGCGTGCGTGCAGGAATGGGTTAACGCTGATGAGTTCATATCACACGCCCAATAGTATGGTGAGGACGTGGCTTTGCGGATCAAGTTTACGTTTGTTCGGGAAATGAGTGTTGTCTTTGATCGGTGATAGTGCTGCGTATTGTAATGTTGATAGGTTGCACGTGCCGGTCGGTTTTGGTTTGGTGCGGGAGGGATCGTTGAACACCCTGACGTGCTCACCATTGGAAGTCCGGTCGGTTCATCACACGCGTTATTGTCCTCGTGCATGGAGGATCTTGTGAGGGAGTCGCCACGAGGCTTTGGCTTTATGTTGACATTCTGCTGTGTTGGGGTGACAGGCGGAGTTGGATGGAACTCACGGATCTGTGGTCCAAGCTTCATTCGAGGTGATTGTTATCGAGGTGATTGTTATCGAGGTGTCGCATGAATTGAGGACTGCAGTCCGTGTAGGATGTTTGGATTGTTGCTGGGTTTGCTGTGTTCTATTCGCGGGGCGTGTCGATGAATGCCCCCTGTTGGTTGAGGTAACCCCAACGCTTTTCTCGTTTGAAATACTCACGGCCTGTATCATGCTTGATGTGGCGAACAGGCATTCCTTGATCGTAATGCCAAGTCTCGCGAGCAATGTCCTGCTCTGTTTTTTTTGAACCAGTGAGAAAACGTGTCTGTTTGGTGACTGAACCAGACTCATCAAAAATTTCACGACTCACTAACTGCCCATCTGGTTTGTAATACTCACGAGTAGCGATAGCACCGTTGGTGTAATGGGTTCGGCGGGTCGCCTTTTTTGTCACATTTAGGTCATGCCTTCGAGACAAAACGCCCGCGGTATACCACTCGCGGCGGATAACGCCATCGTGGAGGTGAATGGTTTCAATGAGCCCTTCTTTTTTGCGGTTCCACGTCCACGCGAAATTAGCAGGGGTTTCGCTGAGAACGTTGAGTTTGCCGATTGGGAGTTTGATTGGTAGTGAGGGTTCACTCTCCAGTCCCGAGTGTTCGATCGCGATTGCCCGCCAAACGCCAGATTGCTCTAACGTGAACGATTGCCCGGCAATGATAGGCGTTTTGGTGACACGCTTTTGATTTAGTGAGAGATGGTAACCAAATGTTTCGCGGTGATTCTCGCCGGGTAAAAGTTCAATCGCAGTTTTTGTTACGCGAAGATGGGGACGATCAGGTCGGCGGACGACGACCAAGTGCATATCCGTCATCCGTTGTCGCATTAGGGGAGAAGCGAGGTTGTTAACAGCCTTGGTGAGCGCGGTGTGTGGGGCTCCGAGAGACTGGAACTGCTTATCGGTAAGGCAGCGGGCCGCGAAGGACGTGACGATCTGATTTTGACGCAGACTGGAGCCCTCGGTGTTGAATGCGTTACGAGTCAAACCGGCAAAACGAATGGCAGTTCTACGCTTGTATTGAATCACTTCGCGACGTACAACAATTTCACCCTGCTCGGGAAATCCGGCCGTAGACGTAACGTTGATGTAGTCACTGTCTCTTATACACATCTCCGAGCCCACGAGACCGAGGCTGATCTCGT
>CAJXTM010000205.1 GCA_913061385.1 uncultured Rhodopirellula sp.
CGAGATCAGCCTCGGTCTCGTGGGCTCGGAGATGTGTATAAGAGACAGGTATCGCAGGTATCTACTGCTGAGGCAGGTGGAGGTTCTGGGACGAGGCAACGAAAACAGGGGCGACCGGTTCCCGTGAACAGTCGAACTTGGCCTACTGCCCCTACACAACCTCCGTGTACCCACGGTGTTTCTGTCTTTAGCGACCAGTCATTGAGTAGAAAGCGAATCAGGAAATTATCAGCAGCGTCGATGACCAGATCGATATCTTTAAGAATCTCGTTCATGTTTCCCGAGGAAACGTCTGCGACCACAGGGTGCAACTCGATGTTACTGTTGATGGCTTTTAGCCGATCACAGGTGGCATCAGCCTTTGATCGTCCGTCGATGGCATCCTGCTCGATATAAAGTGCTTGTCGTTGCAAATTGGTCCATTCGACGACATCCCGATCGATGACGACAAGTTTGCCAACACCGGCTCGGGCCAAAATTTCAGCCGCCACGGTTCCCAGAGCACCGGCACCCAATATGGCGACGCGGGAATCGGTGATGCCTTGGTGCCCTTTGGATCCGATGGGGGCGAATTGAATCTGTCTTGCGTACCGATTGGCCGGAGAATCGCTGCTCATGAAGACGATGGTCGATCAAATGCTGGGCGGGTAAGTTAGTTCAGTGTGTTCGATCTTGCCTGCTCACAGGGCTCGACGCAAGCCACGAAAACCCTCAGCCGCACCCTTAGCCGTCACTTTCTAACATGAAAGACCGTTCTCTTCCCAATCTGCATCGACTCCGCGAGCGATCTGAATTGTTGAAAAATCTTCGCCTGTTCTTTGATCAACGTGGGTTTTTGGAGGTTCAACCGCCCTGTTTGAGTACAGATTGCGTCATCGATCCCTATATCGATCCACTGCGTGTTGATGCCCGCGAATTTCAGCTAGGGTTAAGCCAGGGGGAGGAATTCTATTTTTTGCAGACCTCGCCAGAGGCTGCCATGAAACGCATGCTGGCTGCGGGAGCTCCTTCCATTTACAGCCTTGGGCCCGTTTTTCGTGCCGGGGAACAGGGGCAGTTCCATAATCTCGAGTTCACGATGCTTGAGTGGTACGAAGTTGGAGCTGATGTCGAACAGGGGATCGCTATTCTTGGCGCGTTGGCGTGTGATGTTTTGAAGGCAGAGCACTTTGAAGTTCATTCGTATCGACAACTCTTTCAAGATCATTGTGGGTTTGATCCCATTGACGTACCGCTTTTGAAACTTGTGGAATATGCCGGAGCGATCGATTCATTGCTGGTAAGTTCGCTTGCAGAAGATCGCGACGGTGTTTTGGACCTGATTCTGAGTCATGTGATACAACCTAAACTTGGACACGACAGTCCTGTGATTGTGCGTGATTATCCACTGAGTCAGGCTGCGTTGGCAAAGTGTTCTGTGCAGGACAAACAGTGCGCGGCACGTTTTGAACTCTTTGTGGCTGGTGTTGAGTTGGCAAATGGTTACGACGAATTGCGTGATCCCGATGTGCTATTGGAACGCTTTCGTGCTTGTAATCAGAAACGTGAAAAAGTAGGACGACGTCCTTTGCCTCTGAAGGTACCTTTGCTGGAAGCGATGCGTGTGGGGATACCCCAATGTGCGGGGGTGGCTTTGGGGGTTGATCGGTTGCTTTCAGTTCAAATTGGTGAAAATTCAATTTCAAGTGTCATGCCATTTACTATTTTGAACGCGTAAGGAAAAAATTTCGCACTCAACCAGTGCTCCGACTAAAATAAAAGTTGGCTCGTTCGAGGAGGTCGATATGAAACAGTTTGAGATAGGTTCACAAGGTAGTACGGCAAACCAGAGTAAAACAGGTACAAGCAGGCTGGCGGTGAATGCCGCATTCTTGAAAGATATCAAGGATGACAATCAGGACTTGAAAATTCTGCTGGATAAGATCACGCCGATCACCCGTCATCGACAGACCGCAACGAATCACTGGCCTGAACTCATCACACTTTTTAGTGATTTGCGAGATCAGTTGGCGTTGCACTTTTCACTGGAAGAAGCCTACGGCTATTTCGATGATGCAGTTGTCTCTGCGCCGCAACTGAGCGTGACTGCAGAACTACTGCGTAGCGAACATCCGCAGCTCTTTGCGATGATTCGCGATTTGGCGGATCAAGCTTCTGGAATCTGTTCTGACAGGCCAGAAGAGGTGAGTCGTTTCATTCAGCGTTTTGATGCCTTTCGATGTGCGTTTGAGAAGCACGAGGAAAGTGAATTGAAGCTAATCTTGGATTCATTTGATGACGACCTCGATGTGGCGGACTGAATCCACCGAACTGTGCTGAATACACGGCCAGTTCAATGCAAGCTGAGTTCACGCGTCGTCGTTTGGCTTGGGCTTGGGCTTGGGATTTGCATTTAATTCACGCTGCGAAAAACGTCCCAAAGTTGCTACGAAACTTGGGACCAAAATGGCACGCACGTAAAAGGTGTCAATCAATACCCCTAGCCCAAGTGCGAAACCAAGTTCAGTGATGCCCCGGAGTGAGGTGCCGCTTGATTCGTTGAAGTAACCAAACCAACTTGCAATGGTTGGGAACCATGCCGACGACGTCATGCTGAAAAATGTCGCCGCCATCACGAGCCCGCATGCAGTGATAATGCCTCCTGTTTTGGTGATCGCCCGCCGCAGAGCCGAGATCCATCCCAATTTCTTCTGCTCTTCGACAATTCGGGTTACCAGATAAACATTGTAGTCCTGACCGACAGCTACCAGAATCACAAACAGGAATAGCGGTAGTTTCCAGTCCAATCCTACAAAATCTGCTCCGTAAACATTTTTGAAAAAGAGCAAGGTAAGACCAAGGGTCGCGTAGTAACTCATCAGCACCGTCGCAATCAGGTAAAGGCAGAGTCCAATCTTGCGGATGACAAGTAACAGCACCAGAAATACGGCCAAGACAACAGCAATTTTGATTCGCTGATTGTCACGCAAGGTCACAGTGCGTAGGTCAATGATGGACGGTGTGGTACCGGTCAATACAAGCCGGGATCCTGCCCAATCAGAGTCCGGTGCACCGACATACTGATGCAGGAATTTGTCAATGTCTGTTACGATCTTGGCAGTGTCGACGGCGAATGGGTCGCCATCAATGGTGATGTCGAGACGCGCAAGACGATTTTCCATGGCAGGAAGCGGAGAGAAAAAGTACTGCTGTGCTAAACGATGATTTCGAAGTGCCCTTCTCCGCCATGCATCCCGGTTCAACAAGCTCATCTCCCTGTCTGGCGGGAAATCTCCGAGAGGATCATCGGCAGTGCGGACAGTGGAGACTCCATCCAGTGTGTATAACTTTTCCGCAAGTGTTCTGATTTGTTTTTCGAGGTCTTTTCTCGGGACATTTTCCGGGTGTACGAGTAGAACTGTGACGGGATTGATTTGACCGATGTCGAAGTGTTGTGCCAGCAGACGCAATCCCTGGCGACTTGGGGCCGCGTGGTTCAGTTGGCCACTCAAGTTATAAGTGACATCACTCTCGTTCCTGAACCCGTAGACACCGGGTATCAGCAACAGCCCGATCCCTACAGCCAGTGTCGTGAGGGGATGCCGGGTCAGCATCAGTGCAATCCAGTTCCACAGATTTTCACTGGAGGATCTTCTTTGTCCGTTAGCCCTCCCATAAAGTGTAAGCGGTTGGGGATCGTTGATTTTTATCAGTGCGGGCCAGAATACCTTTGGTCCAATCGCTCTGAGCAACGCGGGAGTCAGAGTGGTACAAACCAGCAGCCCCACAAGCAGACAGATGGCGATGATGGGACCCGTGTAGTGGAATTTTCCAAAGCTTGCGATCCAGAGCATGCCCAAACCGACAACGGTTGTTATCGCGCTGCCAATCAGGGCACCCATCACTCCTGAGAGTGCGTTCGTGCATGCTTGATCCCATGGAACTTTGCCCGCTTCTTCGCGTAGCCTGGCAATCAAAAATAAGCAGTAATCGGTCCCAGCACCAAAGAGAATGACAACCACAAAAATGCGGCTGGTGGTGAAGACCCGCAGATCAAGTCCCGGAAGAGTTCCATTGATTGAGCCCTGCGTCAACAGTGTCACCAGTGACGATGAAACAACAACAGCAACGCCAATGGATAGCATGGGGACCGCAACCAATAGAGGCGCGCGATAAACGACGGCAAGAATGAGCAGGATCATCACGACTGTGATCCACTCGGTGTACTGGATGGCATCACGGGCAGCCAGCAACGTCTCGCCACCAATTGCTGCCGATCCAGTCATCAATAGTTGCAGTCCTGGGTCGGTGTATTGCATGCTGTAGTTGCGGACATCTTCCAACAACTGATGGACTGCTTCGACCGTCTCGATATTGCTTGTGGCTGCAAGCTCTGATGAGAGTTGCATGACGGCAAGCTGTGCACCGTCCTGTTTCAGGCTGGCGCCGATCAATTGGTCATCCCACCCCAGAATATCCAGCAATGATGTCCAACCGGTGAGGTCACGTTCACCGATGGCGACTGCGATCTTTGGTAGGTCTGGAACAAATATCAGTGCCGCTTCGAAATCACGGCCTACATCTTCTGCCGGCTCTTCCAGTGCTTCCAATAGTTTTCCACGATCCCAGTATGCGATCGCCATTCTTGGCTCACGCAGGGCTGGCACGTCGGATGGAACTTGATCAGAAATTCGTTCGTAGAATGATTCGTCTACTGCGATGGAGTGGTCAAATGCTTCACGTGCCAGTTTGATCCATTGTGCTGATTTGGTGTTTTCTTTGATCGGCCCACCTGCGTAGCCGTAATCAATTGCACGCTGCCAACTGACTTCGCCAAGCCGATGATAAAGGCGCCTTAGTAAATCAAGACCGACGATCTCGTCACGTTTTGTCAATTCACCAGTGGTGCGTCCCAGCACCAACACGATCTGGCTACGGCTTCTGACGTCTGGAAAAGCCTCGTCTAGGAGCCGCCCGCCAGCAACACTGCTCATCTGGGTTGGCAAGTATTCAAAGTCGCCGTCGTACGCCACATCGTTCCATGCAGGAGCAATGCTGCGAATCAGGATGGCGCCTAGAAACCAGACCGTCAGGATAACCCACCAGTACTTGGTGACTTGCTTTGCCCAGCGATACGAAATGGATTCGTGCATTCGCTGTGTTAGGTGGGTTTCGAGGTTGATGGGGAAGCAGTTGGACCGAGGTAATGTAGCAAGAACACACTGTTCTGTCGGTTGGGTGATTGCAATCCCATGACCCGGCTTGAATCGGAAATACCTTGTATTTTCCTCCTTAGGCGGAGATTAGGGGCTGCGAAAAGCCTAGTTTAGATCATCACGAATACCTTGATGAAGTCGTTGTGTCCCAATTGGAAACTGCGTTTCGCCAAGCTTAACCGCTGCACGGCATCGACTCAGTGTTGCGTGCTACGGTCGTGATCGGTCGCGCGATCGAAGTACGAGGGACCCCAGATATGACGATTCGTCCTAAAAGCAGCTGCATTCAATTCCTGTTGAAATAGGCGTTGTTTGGAACAATCTGATGGCGTTACATGCAACGGTCTGGGTCCGGGATGAAACGGTCCCAGGGACGCGGGTCAAGTTCGTTGGACTCGGCGAATTCGTGCTAAAGTTCCGCGGTTTTTTCGGTGACTGAGGTTAATTGTCCTTCGTTATTCAATTGCAATTTGCTGATCTGAAAATGTCGACGATCTACTGCAACTGAGGGAATCCATTTTTCATGGATGCTGGCCAAGCGAGCGTCTGCGCGAGCTGCACGTTTTGTGGCGGTCACTCCGTGGGTCACTTTTGCTGGCACGATAGCAGTCACTCTCAGGCTTGTCTCCAAGTCTGCAATCATACCAGCGAGGACCCTCATGCCTGTATTTCGGATGTGTGGAACTTTACGCAAGCTTCATTGCCCAGCACCAAGCTGGGATCAGCGGGCTCAAGATTTTGACTGCTGGTTTTTGCTCAGATCGCTGCGGAGCTAAAGATTGCCTCGATCATTGCTAAGAGAATAGCCGGTGGGACGCAGCTTTCATGCTGAAGAGGTTGTCGTGTTGGGTATGAGTCCGAGTGATTTGGATGAGGTGGCGAGCACGTATCGCCTATCTACGTCGCAGCAAGCTTACGTGATATCCATACAGAAGCAGGTTGATATGGGGGGAAGATTACAGCTTGCGCAGCAAAAAAGCCGGCTTCTCGCGGAAGTCGGCTTCTCGATGCATATGATTCTTACTCAAGGATGCGTTCAACCTCATTCATGATCGCTGCTATGTCTACTTTCTCGGAAGTGAACATGTGAGTTTTCACGACTTGACTGTCTTTGGCTACGACAATCGTCACATCAGCATCTGCTTGCAGTTTGTAGTTCAGGGGGCCGGTTTGCACTTCTTTCGCTACAACAACAGGCACGTGCTCAACATTTGCCGCAGCAGCAACTTTCCCGGCAGCTTCTTTTACTGCAGAGGAATTGTCTCCCATTATGGTTACAAGACCTTTCAGACGCCGCTTCCGATTAGAGAATACAGCCTTATCGATGCGTTTTACCAATTCGGTGACTCGACCACCTGTTCGTCGAGCGAAGACCATCACCATTGGACTGGAGCCATAACGGCAGCGGTAGCAGAGTTGTTCACCCGGCAGCACACCATCATGTTCAGCTCCTGCAACCTTGGTTACATAGAAAACGCCTACAGAATCTCCCTGCCGCAGCGAGGAATGTTTTCTGTCTCTTATACACATCTCCGAGCCCACGAGACCGAGGCTGATCTCG
>CAJXTM010000206.1 GCA_913061385.1 uncultured Rhodopirellula sp.
GAGTGGGGCTGGAAACGCATTTCCTTTTCCATTTGAAAGCTGGCATCGATCAACATCTTCTCGATTCTGTCGCTTGAATTTTGATCCATCATTTCGTCTGTCTCGTGGACCTCAACGTAAAGAGCGTCCACCTTGTGCAATTGGCTGAATGATTCACGAAGCACGCTCTCTTCAGCTCCCTCGATGTCCATCTTCAGAAACGACACATTCTGCTTGGCCAAGTAAGGTGATAATTTGCAGCAACGGACTTCCACCGAATCGCTGGCTTCACGTTCGCCCCATTGTGGTTGGATGGAGTTTCCTCTCGCATCGGCCCCGTGTCCCATGTCCCCGAAGAGCAGTGTTTTGCCATCAAAGTCAGCGACCGCAGCATGGATGCACTTTACACCTGGGATGTCATTCGATTCCATGTTGAGTGACAGCAGTCTGAATGCATCCGGATCAGGCTCAAAACAGATGATCCGAGACATGGGCCATCGTGTTTTCCATTCAAGCACGGAAATCCCAATATTGGCACCACAGTCGATGATGAGTGGCTCTGATTCGCGAGGCTCGAAAAAAGAGGGGAATTCGTCGCTTGCTCGAATCATTGAGTGTGTCGCGGTCTCATTTTCGTAGTAAAGCTCATAGCCACGAAATCGGGTCTTTTGGATGGCAATCGCAAATAGCCTTCTTGAGAAAAGGAAGAGTGAACAGGAGAGGGCTTGGAGCATTCCTGTGAATTAATCGAGTCGGGAATCAAATGCTGCTCTGAGCACGTGCAGCCGTGAGAATGCTTGGGTCAAAAACCCTCGTTTGTGAAAGCATGACTGATAGGTGGCTGTTGCATCACCGGGTACAATCATGCAGAAGGTTGTTTTTGTGAGCGTGGCATCCGCGTTGTCTCGATTCTATTGCAGGTACCGAGGTGCGTAACCACGTCTTGAACTTGTGTTGCGACACAGGTGTATGCTGTTGATCTGAAATCGAACTTAAAATACTAAGCACCAAAACCGAGAACTGATTCATGTTCCGACTTTCCTGTTTGGCTGGCAAGACAGCCTTTGTGGTTTTCATCATGGCTGTCACCGTTGTCCAGTTGACAGCGGCAGAGCCAAGTCATTGGTCGCGGTTTCGTGGTCCGAACGGAACCGGGATTAGCAATGCTGTGAAGGTTCCGGTTGATTTCGGTGAGAGTGACGTGGTGTGGCAGTCGAAGCTGCCGGTCTCGGGTCACTCATCACCCGTGCAATGGGGTGATCGAATCTTTATCACCGGCGCGACGATCCAAGGAGATGAGGTAGAGCGACACGTCGTTTGTCTTAATGCCACCTCAGGCAAGGTTTTGTGGGACAAAATTGCGGCAGTTGTACCGGGGGAAGCACTGCACAAGATGAACAGCTGGGCGACTCCGAGCTGTGTCACCGATGGTGAACGTGTTGTCGCTTTTTTTGGTGCTGGTGGCTTGCACTGCTTTGACAACAAGGGGGCAAGGCAGTGGTCAAAGGACTTGGGAACGTTTCCGGGAGGGTGGGGCGTTGGTGCTTCACCCATCATTTTTGATGAAATGGTGATTCAGAATTGTGACGCCGAGGGTGCGTCCTATTTGATTGCGTTGGACAGAAAGACAGGCGATGAGGTTTGGCGTACGCCTCGCGAGGCTAAGCCGCGCGGCGGCTGGAGTACCCCGATTGTGATCGATGTGGATGGGCAGCCCGAATTGATTCTGAATGGTGAATTCGGGGTCGCTGCCTATCATCCGAAATCTGGCGAACCGCTTTGGAATTGCACGGGCTTCAACGGTCGGGGGACACCCGGTCCCGTTTGGGGGCATGGCATGTTGTATGTCGTTAATGGCAAGTCCGGAGATGTTTACGCAGTCCGACCCGGCGGTCGAGGCGATGTGACCAAGACACACATGGTCTGGCACACGGACCGACGTGGCGGAAGAGATTTGCCCTCTCCTGTCCTGATTGATGACTGCCTGGTTGCGATTAGCATGTCCGGGATCGCCACTGGCTATGACGCTCACAACGGTGAGGAATTGTGGAAGGAGCGACTTGGGGGCAATTATTCAGGCTCGCCAATCGCAGCGGGTGGAAGAATTTATGCGTTGGCTGAGGATGGAAGCGTCGTTGTGCTCAAAGCCGGTAAAAAGTTCGAATTGGTTGCTAGAAACAAGGTTGGCGACGGGTCAGGCGAGATTTTTCGCTCATCGCCGGGAGTGGTCTCCAATGATCTCCTGATTCGGGGTGATCGAACTCTTTATCGGCTCAAATGATTGATTTTCAGCCCCGTTTTTGCACATTCTGAAATTCTCGCATGTGAACATGCGCGCACCTCCTGGCTGGGGTTGACTTGACAGTCAATGTAATGACCTGCTAAAAATTCCAGACGGTTTTGGGCTGACGAGCTCCGTTTAGCGGACTACACTTGTCACATGCCTTTCATACACACTCAGCGTCGGCACATTTGTACTGTTCCTGAGCCCGCCTGTTGAAATAACAATCGTCACTCGAATTGAAGTATGAGGGTGATTCTGAAGCTTGGTAGCGACCGCTCAATGATGAGCGGAGAGCGAAGTAATTATTAGCGATGAATGCGCATGGTTCCACCGGGATCGGTCACTGCTCGTTTCGCTTTTGAAACACAATCCATTTAGTCCATCAGTATTTACGACCAGGAGCTTTACAGCCATGCGTTGTCACGGAAACCCTTTTAGCAGACGTGGATTTCTTACGGCCGGAACCCTCGGTGGTCTGGGCATCTCTCTTCCACAACTGTTGTGGATGGAGAAGGCGGCAGCAGAGCAGAAGCACTACGATTTCATCGAAGCCAAGGCCAAGAGCGTGATTCACGTCTACTTGCCAGGCGGAATGGCACATCAGGAAAGCTGGGATCCAAAGCCATACAGCCCGATCGAGTACCGGGGTGAGATGAAGCCAGTAAAAACCAACACAGGTGAGATCTTCTGTGAGTCAGTTCCCAAGTTAGCTGGCATTGCTGATCGGCTTTGCGTGATTCGATCGATGACGCATGGTGAGGCTGCCCACGAACGTGGCACTCACAATATGTTCACGGGTTACAAACCCAGTCCAGCGTTGAAATACCCCAGTTTTGGCGCTGTTGTCAGTCATGAGTATGGACCGCGTAATAATTTGCCTCCATACGTTTGTATTCCCAATCAGCCCAATGAATTTGCAGGGACGGGCTACTTGAGTTCCTCTTATGGTGCGTTCGCTTTGGGAAGCGATCCTGCCAGTAGCGGATTCAAGGTTCGTGACCTCGATTTGTATGGTGGCGTTGATGATGCCCGTTTCGCTCGCCGCCAAGCAGCATTGGCGTCCGTGAATAAGAAGTTCAGTGCCATGACCAACGCCGATGGTGTTCAAGCCATGAACACCTTCTACGAGCGGGCCTACAATCTGCTGGGTTCTAACGAGGCGAAAGCTGCTTTCGATCTCGGCAAAGAGGACAGCAAAATGAAGGCCGCTTATGGTGCGAATCAGGCTGGCCAACGTCTGTTGATGGCACGCCGATTGGTTGAGGCTGGCTGCCGATTGGTCACGTTGACTTATGGCGGTTGGGATATGCACAATGGCATCAATGCTGCGATGAAGCGAACTATGCCACCCCTCGATCAGGCACTGTCGCAGCTCATTCTCGATCTTGAGCAACGTGGGCTTCTTGACTCGACTCTTGTGATGGTCAGTAGCGAGTTCGGGCGTACCCCCAAGGTTAACAAGGACGCCGGTCGCGACCACTACCCGAAAGTGTTCAGTGTCATGCTCGCTGGTGGTGGTATCAAAGGCGGTTCGATCTATGGTGCGTCCAATGCGACTGCATCCGAGCCAGAGTTTGACCCCGTTGGACCAGCCGATTTGGCCACCACCATGTATCACCAGTTGGGTATCGTTGCTGATAAAGAGCTGATGGCTCCGGGTGATCGTCCGATTGAAATCGTGGATGGTGGCAAAGTCTTGAAAGACATTGTGGCTTAGTTTTCTGTGTGCGGGCTGCAGGATGCTGGCTGTGTACTTAACCAGTTTTTTGAATCCATCGATTACCAGTGATGACTTTCATGTGGCAAAAACCTGTTTCACTTTTCGGTTGTCTTGTTCTCTTCGGCTTCGCGGGGACGGCTCAGGCGTACAAGCCTGATATCGTCAGTTCCACCCCGCGTGGTATGCAGCGGGGCACCACGCAGACCGTCGTGATCACTGGGTCAAGATTAAGTGATAGTCGGCAGATCATTGTCGATCGCGAGGGGATCAATGTTAAGTCGGTGAAGCCAGTCAGTGCTTCAAAGGTCGAGGTTGAATTTGAAGTTCCAGCCGATTCTTCGCCGGGGCTTTATCCAATCCGCCTCGTGAGTGAGACTGGGTTGAGCAATGTCATGATGTTCAGCGTTGGTGTCCTCCCCAATGTGGACGAGAAAGAGCCCAACAGTGAATTTGCGACACCGCAGGTAATTGAGAAGAACGTCACTGTCGAAGGTGCGGTTGCCCGCGAAGATGAAGACTACTACGTGGTCGAACTCAAAGAAGGTGAAAGCCTGACGGCTGAGTTAGAAGGTGTGCGAATCAAAAAGGGACGTAGCAACCCCTTTTTCGATCCTTACGTAGCAATTCTGAATGCCGAACGCTTCGAGATGGCTACCAGTGATGATGCACCGCTTCTTCAGCAGGACTGCCTGTGTTCGATGCGAGCTCCCGCGGATGGAAAGTACATCATCGTCGTGAGAGACAGCTCTTTTGGTGGGAACAATGACCGGTATCGATTGCATGTCGGCTCGTTTCCTAGGCCGATTGCTGTTGTTCCCGCTGGTGGGCCGCCAGGTGCGTTGATCGATATGACCTTCGTGTCGGCGACAGGAGACGCTTGGATCGAAAAAGTCCAGCTCCCGAGCCAACCACATGAAGCGTTTCCGTTGGTGGTTTCCAATGATCAGGGTGTTAGCCCGTCGCCTAACTTCATTAGGGTTCAGGAGATGCCGAATGTTGTCGAGCAGGAACCAAATAACAGTTTCAAAGAATCAACAACAGGCACGTTGCCGGGGGCATTCTGTGGCTTCGTCGGAGAACCCGGAGACGTAGACTTTTTTAGCTTCGAAGCGAAGAAAAACCAAACCGTTTCGATCAAGCTCTTTGCCCGGAAAATCTTGCGTTCAGAGCTCGACGGTGTGATCAATGTCTACAACGCTGCTGGTGGTCGAGTCGGAGGCAACGATGACTCGGGTGGGCCAGACAGCCTGTTGGACTACAAGATTCCGGCCGATGGAGTTTATCACGTTAGCGTCAATGATCATCTCAGGAATGGCGGCCCGGGGTATGCCTATCGTCTTGAAATACAATTGGTTCAACCCGATTTGGTTCTAACGCTTCCAGATCGCCAACGTTATATCGCTACCCAGGTCAATGTGTCGCAGGGCAATCATGCTGCTGTGATGATCAACGCGACGCGTCGAGGGGTTGGCGGGGCAGTCGATGTCACTGGGTTAAATCTACCCGAGGGAGTGACAATTACTCCGATTCAGATGCCTGCGAACCGCACGACAGTTCCACTGTTACTCAGCGCAACCCCTGAGGCAAAGTTAGATGGTCGGCTTGTCAATTTTGTTGGGAAGATCGCTGACAATCCGATTGTTGGCCGTTACACCCAACGACACCAATTGTTGATCGGTCAGAACAATAGCGTTGTCTATGACTACAACGCTGATCGGGCGGCTGTATCCGTCATCAAGGCATCGCCATGTAGTTTCCAGATTGTGCAACCGCAGGTGCCCGTTGTTCGTAGTGGCTCCATGGAACTTGTGGTGAAAGTTGACCGTGGCGACTTTGACGGTGATATTCCGATTCGCATGTTGTACAACCCACCAGGTATCGGTTCCGCTGGCAGTGTGACCATTCCGAAAGGTAAGAATGAGGCAGCAATTTCGTTGACCGCCAATACATCGGCGGCCATCGGAAATTGGCCTTTGATTGTTTACGCTATTGTTGGTGGGAACGAAATTGCCACGACTCCAGCAAACCTGAGTATCGAAGATCGTCTGTTTGCTTTTGAATTTCCGAAAACCTCCACGGAACTGAACGCAGATGCTGACGTTGTGGTCGATGTCGAGGTGCTTCGGGATTTTTCGGGAACTTGTGAGCTTGAACTGGTAGGTTTGCCAGCAGGCGTCGTCTGCGACAATAACAAAGTCGCGATCACCAAGGACACGGAGCAGGTAAGCTTCGCAGTCAAAGTTGGTGAGAAGGCCCGCGTTGGTCAGCATAAGACGCTCGTCGTCCGGGCTACTGTCACTGACTCAAAGGGTCTCATTAAGCAGACTCAGGGTACGGGGACGATTCAGGTTGATAAGCCAATTCCTGCTCCTGCTGCCAAGCCAAAGCCGACACCGGCTAAGCCTGTCGCCAAGCCAGCGGCCAAGCCACCTGCTCCCGTTAAGAAGAAACCACTTAGCCGGCTCGAACAGCTTCGTTTGATGCGACAGGGAAAAGCAGAAACGCCCGAGTAAGAACGCGACTGCGGGAATACTCATAGCGAAAGCCTTCGCTAAATACTTTAAACCTACAGACAACTAACTCACTAACCCGACTGGCACACCGCGTGCCAGTCCGATGGAAAGACCCGAAGGTATCAACATGATGCGTCGACTGTCCGCGATCCTTGCTCTCACGTGTTTCACTGCCTCGGGAATGTTGGCGGCTGAGCCAGAGCCTGTCTCTTATACACATCTCCGAGCCCACGAGACCGAGGCTGATCTC
>CAJXTM010000207.1 GCA_913061385.1 uncultured Rhodopirellula sp.
ATCTACACGTAAGGAGTCGTCGGCAGCGTCAGATGTGTATAAGAGACAGGACCTCGAGCATTGCAATCGCTGAGTTCGCATCGATCCCGAAAATGCTACTCGAGGTATCTGGATCAACAATCGCACCGACAACCAAGCTCAGACCATTCGTCGAAGCTACCCCGCCCAAACCTCGTACATTCCGGGCTTTGGCACGGGTGATGGGCTTGAGATCCGAAAGACCAAATTGACCAAAAGTCGCTTCTGCCTTCGCGGTTAGCTGATAGGCCTGAACCGGTTCGTCCGCTAAACCAACCTGTGTGAATACGCAAAGAAAGGCCAGACTGACAAAAAAACGCAACATCATACACCTGTCTTTGATCATGGAAATTTTTTGATGGTCACATGTAGAACGACCCGGTCGCTGACCGCCATATGTTGCTAATCGGTAATTTCCACAAAAGAACCGAAACACAACACTTCCAATACCTAAGAGCAACCCACTCCCCCCAGGCCTCGCAACCAACAAAGCTTGCTCGTAGGCATTTTTTTGAGTCGATGGACCTCGCCTTTCACACAGATGGCGGTCTGGCCACCCGCCGCACAGTGTTCTTTGAAGACACTTTCAGCTGTATGTCCCGGTATCACTTATATCGGTACCGACCCAAATGAAGTGACCCAGCCATGTCCCAAACGCAGTGTAGCTCTGCAGAAAAACTGCTCTGATCGCTTGTTGGGAGTACCAACATCAAAAAAAAATTAAAGTGCGCTGGAGACAGAAAGTACGCCTAACATGGAAAAACAAAAACCTCAAAAAACACCCCAATCTACCTGGCTTGCCTATACCGCCCATTGATTCATTGCATCTCTTCATTGCTCCTCTGCCCCACACCTACAATAGCTCCCAGGTACGCTATATTCACAAGACGCTCTGGGGCAAACGCCCAAATCGCGAAAGAACGAATCGCTTAAAGATTGAAAGTTGCACTGTGAAATTTTCTGTTTGGTTATTGGCACTGGCATGCTGGACACCTTTTGGGTGCAATGCAGAAGACTGGGCATGTTTTGGACTCGATGAAATCGAAGTGTTATCGGATAGACAGGGCCACCAAGTTCGAGGCTTGGGGATATTTGCCAAGTCAAATGCGTCGAGTGGTATCGCGGTCAATATTGTGACGCCCGGTTTTGGTTCGAACTTGAATTTGTTCGCCACTGACCACAATTCGAGTAGTGATAGAAGAATCACGAGTGATGTCACAACTCAACCAAACAGCCTCGGCGTAGGGGTGATGTCGATCGGAATCGTCAGTATCAACAACTTAAGCCTAACACTGAGTAACGACACCGATGGTTCTCTCCGCACCTTCAGCATTCAGATGTCAGCGTTTTCATCACAAGCAGGTGGTAATGCATTTGGCGGCGTGAGTTCCCCTATCGCCTTCTAGCCTTAATCCTCATTGCTGGCTCGGATGATCGATGGTTCGAAGAAATTGATGATTGAACACGGGTTCCATTCGGAATGGGGATTGTTGGAATCCGCTTTACCCTTATGCAATCTTCGATCGAGCGGCAAATGGTCTGAGCACGATGTTGGCTCGAGTGTACATCAGCGATGCGAAACACAGCACAGTCACAAGTGTTAAGCAACATGCCACTTTATGTTTTACACGTGGTCTGCATAATCACCAGCTGTAGCCTTGTTAGCATTGGCAGCAGTCAGGAACTTGTCTCATACGCCTTAATATGAGTACACCAACGCACGGACACCGAGTCGCAGCGACTTGACATCACCAACCAGCAGGTGATCGATCTGTCTCACCGATTCGAAAATCAAACCATTCCTTGGTCGGCAGAAACCAGTTTCCTATTGATTCTGGAAAAGCGGGAATTACCAAAAAGGGACACGACTACTCGTGAAATCGATTTTGGCGACCGAACACGGTGGCAACTACCTTGAGACGCCCGTTCACTTCAACGACAACGAAAAGTCGGTTGACCAATTGCCGGTTCAGCAATTGATGGCAAAGCGGCTGTGATTGATGTGACCGCGGCGTGCCACACAGACCCCGATTTCTCAAATGAGTGTTGCTGACTTGAGAGCGTGGGAAAAAAACTGGACGCCACTTAGTTGATGTGATTATTCTTCTGAGAAGCGGCTATGCCACACATTGGCCTGATCGAGAAAAGCATTTCAGTACCAACCAACTAGGTCCTGAGGCTGTTGCTGAACTGCATTTCCCCGGCCTTGATCCGGAAACCGCACGCTGGCTTACCGAGCACCTCGTGATGAAGGCAATCAGCCTTGCCACCACAATCATCGCCTACGGTCAGTCAACACGATTCCAAAGCCGCGTGACTCTCTTCAAGCACGAAATACCAGCCATGGAAAACGTTACCGACATGAGTCGCCTGCCAATTGCCGATGCAACGATTGTTGCGTTGCCCATGAAAATTGGTGGTGGTACAGGAGGACGTCTACGAATCACTGCTTGGCTACCCGATTGATCTGAGAAACGCCGATGACCACTTTTTTGGGGACAAGGACCGCGAATTTCAGTCGTCCTTCGAAACAGATCCTCGCATCATGAATGGATCGCTGGTGACAATCGAGACCACCAACTCACTGAATCGGTAGCCGCTTGCTTTCAGCTGTTCGTAGGCGTCATTGATCACACAACGATCGTACGAAGTCAGCCCTCGGCCCAACCCGTAGGTCAGCAATTTTTGTGCAAGACATCTACAAAATTGTTCAGATTTGCGGTCAGTGAGAACCTGCATCAAGCCATCCGCTCCATCAAAGCTGATACCACCGGGTAATTCTCCGCTTGCGTCGATCTCGAACTTCCCATCTCGCTCTCGCCACGCTCCGATCGCATCAAAATTCTCAAGACCAAAGCCGAGTGCATCCATCGTACGATGACAAACGGCACAAGACTCATTTGACCGGTGCTGCTCCATTTGTTCCCGAAGTGAACCCAGCGTTTCAATTCCTTCCTCTAGTTCTGGCACATCAGCGGGGGGTGGCGGCGGTGGTTCCGCAAGAATGTTATCGAGAATCCATTTTCCTCGCTTCACCGGAGAGGTACGCGTGGGATTCGAAGTCAGCATCAAAATACTTGCATGCGTAAGAACACCACGTCGGCCTTTTGACAATTTCACCCGCTGAAAACCTTGACCCTTGATGGGCTGTAATCCGTAATGACTTGCAAGCCGTTGATTCACATAGGTGAAATCAGCTGTCAGAAACTCCAGGACATTTCGATCCTCGCTGATCATTGCCTGAAAAAAGAGCTCTGTCTCTTTTCGCATCGATGCCTGCAACTCATCATCAAAGTTCGGAAAAAGATCGGGATCAGGCTCCAAACGGGTGACATCACGAAGCTGCAACCACTGTCCTGCGAAATTTTCAACAATCGCACTCGCCTTGGGATCCAGAAGCATTCGTTTAGCTTCAGCTACCAGCACATCACGCTGGGTCAGTTTACCGGTCTTCGCAAGATCCAACAGTCGCTGGTCTGGCATGCTGCTCCAGAGAAAATAAGACAACCGCGAAGCCAATTCAAAGCCATCCAGCTTGCGAATACCATTCGCGTCATCCTGACTAGGATCCTTTTCAATCCTGAACAAAAAATGCGGACTCGTGAGCGCTGCTACCACCACAGTTTTGTAAATCTCCTCGGATTCGCTATCTTGCCCCCAAGCGTCACGCATGATTGTGAATAGACGCACTTGCTCGTCCTGTGTCACAGGCCGCCTGAACGCTCTCGATGCGAAGTGTTGGATATTAAGCCGAGCAGACTGTGCCTGTGCCAACAAATTATCAGAGCCTGGCTGGTGAGGAAAAATCTTCTTTGCCAACGCTTCGTCCTCAAAAATCTCATCCGCGATTACGTAAGCGGCCTCGATATATTTTTCCAACAGAATCGGAGGAAGCGATAACACATCGCCAATATTGTCAAACCCCTCGCCCACATCATCAGAAGGGAATCCGGCAGCAAGATTCAGATCCAGACCTGTAAGATCACGAATTGTGTTGTTGTATTCGGCCTTGTTAAGTCGGCGGACAGTCACCCGTCCGGGATGTTTATCTGCTGAGCAATCAAAACTTTCCAGCACCGCCTCAAGAGCAAGTGACAGTTTGGAAACCTCTAACATCGAAGGTTGTGGTTGATCTGCTGGTGGCATCTGATGTTCATTCACCAACCGTATCACTTGCTCCCAGAGATCATAATCCTGTTGCACATTTGCAGTTTGTTTGTACTGATCAAAAGCAATCCCACCCTCAGGTTCTTCGCTGTTATGGCACTCATAACAATGAGCTTTCAGAAACGGCACCACCTCGCCGGTAAAAGAGTCCGGTGCAGGAATTTCTTCACCGTGCCCCACGTTGCACGAAGCAACCAGCAACCCGCAAGTGGCAGCGACTATTTTGTATTTTTTTAAAGCGTTCATGTAAACAGTCTAGCATTCGAACCAGTCCTCAACCGCATCGACTCTACTAGCCCATGGTACCCGCCAACTTTGGTACTAAAAAGCCAGACCTCCAGACCTCACAACTTAGATGCGAAATCCCGTGTACTCACGGTAAAACACTTTTTACCAATGAATTCACCTTGGAGAAAATTTACATCCGAGTTGATTTGAGTGTGTTGACATGTTCTCCATCAAAATCACGTGACTGTCCGTGATTTGCACACCGACCTCAATCTCAGGAACGCAGAACGAGCACTGGACAAGTCGCAAGTCATACCACTCTCTCTGCCACTGAGCGCACCAGAAGATGCTCAATGAAGCCCTGCCCGTGAGACGACAGGACGATGAGTTCAGCGCCAATCTCGCTTGCAAAATTTAAAATTTCTCGGCCTGCATCACCGATCTTCACATGAAGCTGGACAGTCTCGTATTTTTCGCCTGACAGCTTGTCTTTCAAATGGGACTTTGCCGAATCAATACGAGATTCCGTGGTAATTGTCCCGTACAAATTTCCTAGGCTCCATCGTCGACAGTGGTGACAAGACGTGTATCACATGGACGCCGCCTCATCCACTTTGGATTTCCAATGCCCGGTCTAAGGCAGCAAACGACAAATCGCTAAAGTCGATAGGTACCACAGTGCTCTCTGATGTCATTCCGAGCATGATCTGCTCTCCTCAATCTAAACCTAAGTCTGTCAGGCCACTACAAAACCAGAACGATCCTGGTCACAGGTGGCGAGTTGACCCTACGCAAGGCAAACCAACTGCTGTTTAAACCGCACCTCTCTATTCTATCTCATCAGGTTTCCATCCGTGACGCTTCATAACGATGCCTTTACCCTAGCAAGACTCCCCACTTGGGACCCAACACCAAATTTGCGTTCAATAGCATCCCTTCATTACCCTTAACGCGCTACCCCACTTCTGTTTGACCGAAACCACAAATGATGGCAAGTCGCTGGAAGTCCGCAATCCACTACTGTCGAAGGTGCTTGCCGAGGGTGTTATCAAGAGAGACTTGTAACGCAAGTACTTCAAAATGGTGTACAAAGCCATCAGCACTTATTCAACATTCTACAAACGGTTCGGCCAATCCAACTGCTGTCGCGAGCCAACGAGCTTTTAACACTCAACCGCTCATGTGTCAGATCATGCCAAGTGCAGCGTCCTAGTGGCCCGACCTTCTGAGATCCTGCAAGAAAACCAAAGGTTTCAGATAATGATTGGGTATCAAGACACGGAAGCAGCACGGCGTGCTGTGGAGTAATTCAAGCAGGCGAACTGGACGATACAAACCGAGGCACACCTTGTCTCTACTGTCTCACTTCTGTCGTCTTTCCAGACTGAAATTGTCGTCGACACGGATAGCATTGCCCAGGCTGCCACACATGCTTTGCTTGAAGCCAAAGACTCACTGTCGCAATCAGGAATCAATGCCACAACACAATTGATCGAAGCCGACCATGTCGCCGACAGTCTCGTCGAGTATGCCGAGCAACACAGATGTGATCTGATGATTGTAGGTCAAAACCAAAATAACAGACTTGGCCGCATGCTCATGGGCAGTGTCTCACGAGTCGTGATGCGATACGCTTCCTGAAGTGTTTGGATCACACGAAACCAAGTCCTTAGCTGATCGACAATAAAACCCGATGCGACTTTCACTTCCTATTTGTTTTCCACCCACTTTTAAATTGACTTATCGCGACCAACCATGAAACGTTTTGAAAATATTTTGCTCTACTCGGGCATGGAGGAAAATGAAGTAGCATTCGCTCGAGCACTGAAACTCGCAAACGAAAATCAGGCAACATTAGCAATCGTGGATATAGTGAAGCCAATCCCAACTGCATTGGGAATGTTCACGAATTTGGCAAGCAGTTAAGAAATTCAGCAACTGATCGTCAAAGATCATCATGAAAAATTGCAGGAGATTGCTGACTCACATAAGGAGATAGGAGCCGAGATCAAAGTCACAGTTGCCGAGGGCGATCCAGCGACCGAAATCGTCAAACAAGTGATCCAAAATGGGCACGACCTTGTGATCAAATCCGTTGATGGCCAAACCGTTGGCAAACTATTTGGGGGTATCGCTCGCTCACTTTTGAGAATCTGTCCCTATCCTCTGTGGTTGCTGAAACCTGACATTGATGGTGAATTTGACAGAATGCTGACAGCTGTCGATTTCGATGCGTCCGATGAAGCGCATCGAAATCCAAATCAAAAGCTCATCGAAATCCTGTCTCTTATACACATCTGACGCTGCCGACGACTCCTTACGTGTAGAT
>CAJXTM010000208.1 GCA_913061385.1 uncultured Rhodopirellula sp.
TCTACACGTAAGGAGTCGTCGGCAGCGTCAGATGTGTATAAGAGACAGGACCTACGCAGTGCAGGTCCAAGATGGTCTGGTGTTAATCAGCACAACGCCATCCTGATCAGCATGCACGCAACACCGCCAGCGGACTCACGATGCCCCCTCGAGAGCCACTTTTTTACACCCTACGTGACAATCGTTCATCACCGCTGCAGACTTCGAGCGCTGTCGCTGCAGACTTCGAGCGCTGTCGCTTGGGAACCCAAAGCTCTTGGGCCGACAACATGAACGAACCCCTCAAGTCTCCACAGTGCTCGCCGACCCTTATTCTCTAAAGACGAACCTAGTTCCGTCGTAATCAACGTGGACTGTTCCGCCTTCGGAATACTCGTCAGTCAACAAAGCCCTAGCCAAAGGATTTTGTATCTCCCGCTGAATCACTCTCTTCAAAGGTCTCGCTCCGAACGTGGGGTCATATCCTGCGGAAGCAACTTCATCCATTGCATCCTCTGATACCTCGAGACCGAGTCCGTTTCCTTCTATTCGCTTTGCCAACTCGATCAACTGCAATTCAACAATGCGTCGAATTTCGGTTTTCAGAAGTGGGTGAAAAATCACGATATCATCAATGCGGTTCAAGAATTCAGGCAGAAACCGTGCTTTGAGGGACTCGTGAACTGCATCACGCAGTTCCTGTTCATCACCACCCTGCTCGGTTACCTGCTGGATCACCTGACTGCCAGCGTTGCTTGTCATCACGATCACCGTGTTCGTAAAGTCAACTGTCCGCCCGTGCCCGTCAGTCAAACGTCCGTCATCCAATACCTGAAGCAGGATATTGAAAACATCGGGATGTGCTTTCTCCATTTCGTCTAGCAGCAGTACTGAATACGGACGCCGACGGACCGCTTCGGTCAGCTTGCCACCTTCCTCATATCCAACGTATCCCGGAGGGGCACCGATCAATCGTGACACGCTGTGGCGTTCCATGAACTCACTCATATCGATACGAAGCATTGCAGATTCGTCATCAAACATGACTTCCGCCAACGCTTTACACAGTTCAGTCTTCCCCACTCCGGTGGGTCCAAGAAACAGAAAAGAACCAATCGGTCGATTGGGGTCCTGCAGCCCGCTTCGGCTGCGTCTCACAGCGTCAGCCACGGCCTGCACAGCTTCGTCTTGCCCTATCACCCTTTGATGTAGGCGTTCTTCCATTACCAACAGCTTCGCTCGCTCTGTTTCCAACATCCGGGTCAACGGGACCCCCGTCCATGCACTCACCACTTCTGCGATTTCGTCTTCAGTGACGTCATGCCGCAGCAACCGTCGTTTATCATCACCTCGGTCAGCTTGTCCCAGCTTCGCTTCTTGTTCAAGAGCTGCCTGTTCGCGAGCTTCAGATTCCTCAATCCGCTTCTGCAAATCTCCCAGCCGCTCCCGAACCTCAAGCATCTCGCGATACAGATCCTCCGGGCTTTCGCCGCGAAGCTGCTTCTGTTTCGCTTCCGCATCGAGTCTCGCAAACTGGTGTTCAAGCTGCTCAATTTCCTGGCGGACCGATTGCACATCCTCCAAACCAAGCTTTTCTGCTTCCCATTGTTCTCGCAGACTGGCGAGGTCGCGATTCAAGGATTCCATTTCGTCTTCGACCTCAGCACGCTTAGCGTTTGCCGAATCCTCCTGCTCATCGACGAGTTGCCGGTGCGCAAGCTCGAGTTGCCGCAATCGTCGCTGAATCAGGTCGATTGGTTCTGGGACACTCTCTTTTTCCATTGCCAACCGACTGCCCGCCTCATCGACAAGGTCGATAGCCTTATCAGGCAAAAATCGATCCGAAATGTATCGATTCGAAAGTTTCGCCGCTGCAACTAAAGCACTGTCGGTGATACGAACACCATGATGCGACTCGTATCGTGATTTGAGGCCCCTCAGGATCGCAATCGTGTCATCAACCGTTGGCTCACCAACGTAAACTGGCTGAAACCGCCGTTCGAGTGCCGCATCCTTTTCAATATTCTGACGGTACTCATCCAAAGTTGTTGCACCGATGCAACGCAGTGATCCTCGGGCCAGCTCCGGCTTCAAGAGATTTGCGGCATCCGCTGATCCTTCCGCGTTGCCAGCACCCACCACAAGATGCAACTCATCGATGAACAGAATCACCTTGCCATCGGAATCCTTGACCTCCCGTAGGACAGCTTTCAAACGCTCTTCAAAATCGCCGCGAAATTTGGCACCGGCAACAAGCGCCCCCATATCCAACGAGATCACACGCTTGTCACGTAAACTTTGAGGAATGTCACCCTCAAAGATGCGCAGAGCCAACCCCTCCGCTATTGCAGTCTTCCCCACTCCGGGCTGCCCAATCAGTACGGGATTATTTTTTGTGCGTCTGGAAAGCACCTGCACAACACGTCGAATTTCATTATCACGTCCGATCACCGGATCAAGCTTGCCTTCGGCTGCAAGCCGAGTCAGATCAAACCCGAATTTCTCCAACGCTTGGTATGTATCTTCAGCATTCTGATCAGTGACACGCGCAGACCCGCGGATAGCCTGCATCGATTCGAGCACATCCTTCTTACTAATCCCTAACATCGAGAGCAGGTTCTTTGCCTTACTGTCGGCAGTCACCAGTCCCAACAAAAGATGCTCAGTGCTGACAAACTCATCTTTGATGCTGGCAGCAGCTTCCGCAGCTGCATCGAACGTTTTCTGCAGTTTCGGAGCAATTCCCGGTTGCCGACCTCCGGTCACGGACGACAACTTACCCGCCTCGCTTGCCACAAGATCGGTGAGCTGTCCCACATCCACCTTCATTTTCTCGAGTAGCGGACGCGTGATGCCGTCCGATTCCTCAAGCATGGCCACCAGCAAATGAACCGGGCTAATTTCTGGGTTACCAGCCGAAGCGGCGCGTGCCTGAGCGTCAGCGACAAGAGCCTGTGCTTTTGTGGTTAGTTTATCAAATCGAAACGTCATGACAGTATTCCTCCGTTGGCTTTTTCAAATTGCAAGTTCTGTGACAAGCGGGTCGCGAACAGGCACAAAAAAAGGCGGGTGTTTGACACCCGCCTTTGAATCAATCAGCAGTGGTGAGCGATCACTCTTTGACTTCATAGTCTGCATCGATGGCATCATCATCCGCGTCACCGGCAGCTGCCTCAGGTGCGCCGGCTTCGGGCGTTGCACTGGTCTTTTCATACAGCACTTTGCTGAATGCCTGAGACGCGGCGTCTAACTCATCAGATGCTTGTTTGATTACCGCAGCATCTTCACCCTCTGCCGCTGTCTTAACCTTCTCGATTGCCGTGTTCATCGGTTCGGTGTCAGCTTCAGTGAGTTTGTCTTCGTGCTCCTTCATTTGCTTTTCCAACTGGTATACCTGTTGGCTTGCACGATTCCGAGCCTCTACCAATTCGAACTGCTTACGATCCTCATCGGCGTTGGACTCTGCGTCCTTTCGCATCTGTTCGATATCATCTTCACTGAGCGCACCAGCTTCGTTGATCGTCACAGACGCTTCTTTGCCAGTCTTCAGCTCCTTCGCTGAGACGGAAACAATACCGTTCTGGTCGATGTCAAACTTCACCTCAATTTGCGGCACGCCGCGAGGTTGCGGTGGAATGTCTTCCAAGTTGAATTCGCCCAGCAAACGATTGCTGTTCGCCATCTTGCGTTCCCCCTGGAAGACACGCACAGTCACAGCCGTTTGGTTATCAGCGGCGGTACTGAATACATTTTTCTTCTCTGCAGGAACGGTTGTGTTTCGCTCGACCAAAGCGGTCATCACACCACCCTCGGTTTCGATACCGAGTGTCAACGGCGTGACATCCAACAACAGCACGTCTGTTCGCTCCCCAGCGAGCACGCTTCCTTGGATCGCAGCACCGACAGCGACAACCTCATCAGGATTCACACCTTGATGTGGCTCTTTGCCAAAGATCGACTTAACCAATTCCCGTACCTTCGGGACTCGCGTGCTACCACCCACGAGAACAATTTCGTCGATGTCACTGGGTTCGAACCCGGCATCTTTGAGTGCTCTCAGGACAGGCTGACGACATCTCTCAACAAGACCATCAACAAGTTCTTCGAACTTGCTGCGTGTGATCTTCATCGTCAGGTGCTTCGGCACGTTATCTGAAACGGTGATGAACGGAAGATTGATATCAGTCTCTGGCAGGGAGCTGAGGTCTTTCTTCGCCTTCTCGCAAGCTTCCTGCAAACGCTGTAACGCCATTGGGTCATTGCGAAGATCGATCGCGTTTTCTTTTTTAAACTCATCAGCAACGAAGTTAATCATTGCCTCGTCGAAATCATCGCCACCAAGGTGTGTATCACCGGAGGTGCTGATCACCTGGAAAACACGACTCTCCTGCTCCTCGTCACCCGAGTCTGCAACTTCGAGCACTGAAACGTCAAACGTTCCACCACCGAGGTCAAACACGATGATTTTCTCGTCTTTGCTCTTGTCCAGACCGTAGGCAAGTGCTGCGGCGGTAGGCTCGTTGATAATGCGCGCGACTTCAATTCCAGCGATCTGACCGGCGTCCTTGGTCGCCTGACGCTGCGCGTCATTGAAGTAGGCAGGAACCGTGATGACGGCCTTGTTGACTTTGTGCCCGAGGTAGGATTCTGCAGATTCCTTGAGCTTACGAAGCACCTTTGCCGAGATTTCTTGCGGCGTATGTTGCTTATCACCGACTTCGATCTTTACGTACTCGTCAGCAGCACCCGAAACGCCGTAGGGAACCATTTTCTCTTCGGATTCGACTTCGTGATGGCGACGTCCCATGAAACGCTTTGCGGAGTACACCGTGCGTTTCGGGTTAGTGACAGCTTGTCGCCGTGCAGGCTCACCAACAATGGTGTCTTCCTTGTCAGTAAAAGCAACCACACTGGGAGTCAACCGGTTACCTTCTGGGTTAGGTATAACTTTCGGCTCGCTTCCCTCCATAACCGCGACCACACTGTTGGTCGTACCGAGGTCAATGCCGATGATCTTTTCGCCTTGGGCCATGTTCTTTCTCCTTTTCAAAACTGCAACGCGTTTGCGTTACGTTCGTCACAATTTCTGAATCTGTCTATTTGTCTATAATCGGGTCTGCTCAAATGGAACTCAGACCCGCTTTCTGACTCGCGTCAGCTCATTGTTCACATTGGCATCAGATGTCTATTTCGTCACATCCGATAACGGAGTACACAGATAGGCAAAGCCTGTGCCAGTCGTCACGCTGAATCAAAATTCAGGTCTGTTTTTCGCCTACTGCGGCAAAAAACGCCGTTTAATCGCGACAAACACACAATCCTACGTTTTACAGAAACATTTTTGGCAGTCACTCGAAACAGGCTCGAACCCACCTCTCCGCCTTGTTGTCAAAATGACAGCCGATACCTCCTGCTCCTGACCCCGGACGATGTGACAATGCAGCGATTCTCAGCATGATTCACCCCATAACGCGTCTTTTTTGGTCCCTTGTGTCAGGCAACCTGTCCGTCCAGCTCTCAGCCGGGTCCACCCCTGCTCACAAATGCCATCCATTTCCGTGAACGCGATCGCACACGCTCATGAATATTCAACCCAGATCTGACTCTCCAACCGACACAAGCTCCGATACGGCATCAACGGCGAATTCCAACGCCATGATTGACCAGATCGACCTTCAGATCCTGGATCTGATCAACCAACGCCGGGCAGCGGTTCAACATCTATGCGGTGACGGTCGGAGCAGATTAGTCGGGCGGATTGCCGAAGCCTCTGCCCGCATCGACGGAGTGCTGAACGCTATTCCGACAGCTGACGATCCCGCTGCTGATCATGCCATTACAAACGCCAGCAAAGCTGCGTTGCTCCGGCATGTCTCCAGTATTTGCTTGCAGTCGGTTCACCAATTACAAGCGATCTATCTTGGCCCACAACACAGCTACAGCCACCTTGCAGCAATCAAGTATTTCGGAGACGCCACAACACTAACACCTGTTGCATCCATTCCAGCGGTCTTCGACGCAGTTGCTCGCGAAGATGCTTTGTGTGGGATTGTGCCAATTGAAAACAGCACCGACGGTCGCGTGGTCGACACCCTCGGCATGTTTGTCCGAGCTGACATGCAAATCTGTGGTGAAGTCCTGCTGCCGATCCATCACTCCCTTCTTTCCACAACGCCCCGCGACCAGATCACCGAGGTGCACAGCAAGCCTCAGGCACTATCACAGTGCAGGGGTTGGCTAGCGAAACAACTGCCCAACGCCCGCCTCGTCGAAATCAGCAGCACCGCTGCTGCAGCCAAACTTGCTTCAGAGCAAAAGGGTGTTGCCGCTGTCGCAAGCCTGGCGGCTGGTCGTGAGTACGAACTGGACGTGATTGCAACCAGCATTGAAGACAACGCCAACAACGTTACCCGCTTCGCGGTCCTGGGAGCCGAACGACCAGCCCCAACGGGCAATGACAAAACCGCCATTCTGTTTCAAGTCAGCCACGAACCAGGCGCCTTGGCATGTGCAATGACGATTTTCAAGGAACAGAACTTGAACCTAACATGGATCGAGTCCTTTCCCGCCCCCGAAACCACCAACGAATATATGTTCTTTATCGAACTGACAGGTCATCGGGATACAACCGAGGTCCAAGTAGCAATCGAACAACTTCAACTGCTGGCCCAACGCCTGACCATCTTGGGCTCGTACCCCATAGCATCTGTCTCTTATACACATCTGACGCTGCCGACGACTCCTTACGTGTAGA
>CAJXTM010000209.1 GCA_913061385.1 uncultured Rhodopirellula sp.
AAAGACCGCCAACAGACGCTTCTCCTCAAGCGACTCTATCGCTAAACGTCTGAGTTGGCGTCGTCTATGACACATTTCTCGCTTCGAACGCTGGCGTGTCGATCGATAGAAGGGATGGCGTGGCTTCATCAAATCCAATTTCATACGTATCAGCAACGGTATTCAGCCGCAAATGAGGATCACCCCACATCACGTCACATTAATCCCAAGACATCACCAGCAGTGGCAGTCTGATGCGTTCAGTCCACTTTCACCCAATCAAGCGAACCTCATTTGGACGCTCACCACCGGAGGTCCGTTCCCGCTGTGTTTTTGATTCCCGAACCAAAACCAGACGAAAACTCCCTTTATGTCATCGGTCAACACGGCCCGGTCGATGATAACTTGGCAAAACTGAGAAAGTTCGTCTGATTATGCCGATTTTATCAATCATCCTGATTGAGCTGCCGATTCACCCCATAAGGGTGTCGGTCGGTGGATAGACGCGGCGCCCAACCGGAAGAATGCCCACCGTGGAAAACCAACTGTGCAATCAAGCATCTGCCAAACCGGTGCCTTAGCTGCGTGCGTCTTTCCGCAGCACTATTTGACGAAAGCCAACAGGCCCCTCCGATGGTGCCTGCAGCTTGCGGTGTTTCTTTTATGGGTGCCGGTTCTCTACGCGTCGAACTGCAACGTCTGTGACACAACCGACTGCGACTGTAATTCCATACCGACACCACTATGCGACATGGGGTGCACTTCTGCCGACACCATGGACATTAGCCCTGGCAGTGACACTATGCCGGGAGTGATGTCTAGTTGCCAATGCCGAGATTGCAACTCAAAGCGTTTTTCAAACCAATTTCGTGACCCAAAAAGTAGCTGTCCAGGCTATCGGCCGCGTTGGCTAGGCATCGCACGCGGCCTCGCGTTCACACGTGCCACACCCAGCGCTGGCGTTTTATTCAGCGACACCACCAACCCGATTCGTCAAATCAACCGCGACGGTTTGCAATCTGGTTGGGAACCGGGACTTGATCTTACTATCCGACGCGTCACGTGGAACGAAAACTCATTTGAATTACGATTCATGGGAATCGAATCACTGCACGCTCGCGCCACCACCAGTGCAAATGGTACCGCGGAAATCCACGCAGCAGTGCCTATTTTCGCTGGCGACATCACCTCAATCGAAGCCAACTATAACACCGACCTTTACGGAATCGAGGCGAACTGGCGGTTCGTCACCTATTGCCCATTCCAGTACATCGCAGGCTTAAGATACATCGGCCTCGACGAGGAACTCACCGCCGACCTGAACTCCGCGACGTCCCCCCTGTCTTATCGCACCACAACTCAAAATGATTTATACGGGATTCAGGTGGGCATCACTAGTATTCCCGACATGTCTCTCTTTGATTGCCGTTGGCTCACCTGGTCGGCAAAGCTCGGCCTGTATGGGAACGACGCGACCCAGACTTCCATTCTCACCGGCGCCGTCGGTCAACGTGCAGACTCACCTGCGGATACAGCAGCCTTCATTGGTGAATTCCGCATCGGAATGGAGCTGCCAGTCACGCGGTGCATCAGCATCAGTGGCGGCTATAATCTATTCCTGATGGAACGCGTCGCGGTCGCTACTGACCAACTACAGGCGACAAACTTCTTTACGGGTACCGGCAGCGATAACGAGGGCAATGCCCTCTTCCATGGTGCAAGCGCATCCTTAACCTTGCAATTTTGAGCAGAGTTCAGATATTCAACTGGTACGGCTTCCCGTCCACCGTGATGATGCGTCGCTGCGGCTTGCTAGGCCAAGCTGGCTCGGGCATCGAGTCTCGCCAGCGTCTAATCGCGTCTTTCATCTGCTTGCATTTCCCTACACTTTCCGCACTAAGATCACGTCTTTCCCCAGGGTCGTTTGAAAGATCAAACAACCAAGTACTGCCGTTCGACTGCACCAATTTCCACTTCCCTGTTCGCATTGCAGTACTCGGCCCGTTGCTCCAAAACAATTCTTCATGGGGGACACTTTCATTACCTTCGCTTAAAAAAGGGGCGAGGTCAGTCCCGTCTAAGTTCTGCACCGCTGTAAGATCAATCCCGGCCATCTGACAAATCGTTGGAAACAGATCAAGAGTACTAACCATCGGCTCAAAAGTCGTTGCCACCCCAATCACGCCTGGCAACTTGGCAAACATCGGCACACGAATCCCACCTTCGAATAGAAATAACTTACCCAACTTCAAGTCACCATTACTCTGCACTCCGGTGTAGATGGGGCCACCATTATCATTGACAAAGACTACCAGAGTCTTTTCCTCCAGTCCGCGATCTTGAATCGCTCTTAGAATGCTTCCCACTGCATCATCCAAAGCGCTTGTCATCGCGTTGTAAGCGCGCTGTTGAGGATCCACGACATTAGCAAACCTTTTCAGGTAGATGTCGCTTGCTTCAATTGGAGTATGAACCGCATTGAAAGGAACATAAGCAAAAAAAGGCGTGTCGTTGGCGCTGTCAATGAAGGCGACCGCCTCTCTAGCAATTGCATCCGTCAAATATTCAGCCTCGGCGATAGGCATGTGACCGCGCAGGATCGTTGAATGATCAGGCTCCGCACGAGCCACAGGAAAAACGAATGCGCGCCTGCTAGGAATCCATAGAATTCATCAAACCCTCGACTCATTGGGTGCAGATGTGTTCGGGTACCTAGATGCCACTTCCCGAACATTCCCGTTTTATAACCGGCCAATTTCAGCACCTCGGCCAAGGTCACCGCCGCAGGGTCCAATCCGCGGGAAAACCGCTCTGTGACCGCAGCACCAGCCGTATTGAATTCGAACCCGTAACGCTGCTGATAGGCTCCCGTCAACAACCCGGCTCGAGAGGGACTACAACTTGCTGCCGTGACATAAGCATTTAGGAACTGCACACCTTGTGATGCAAGTTTGTCAATATGTGGCGTTGGAATGCTTTCTGATCCATGTACACCCAGATCGCCAAACCCGAGATCGTCCGCAAGTATCAACACAACGTTTGGGCGAAGGATCTCTGATCCCGAGACACGAAACCGTCCTAGACTTGCGTTGTGAATTGCCCTCGCAGATTCAGTCGCCGGAAATACTTCCTGATCGCTTTTCTTCGAATTGCGAGTGCCAGACTGCTGGCCCCGAATGGCGGAACGATTCTGCTGCCCGCCCACTTCTCTCCCCATCAGGGAAAATAAAATTACTAATGCCCAGCCTTGTAAACATTTACTCGCTCGCATTTCAATCCCATCGCTCAGGGTACAACTTGATCTGCCGGTTCGACCCCCAGCCCTGTGGTTGCTGAGAGTCTATGTCAGTCACTTCTTCTTTTTTCTGACACGTGTTTGTGTTGGATACAATGTGACGGGGTTCTCAACCCTGCCTGGCGGACGGACGCCCGAATTCGCACCTGTCGACCGAAATTCAGTGAGCATCTCGTCAGCCATGCGCTGCAATCGAGCCACCACCTCTGGATGCTGTTCCGCAACATTCGTCACCTCACCAATTTCATCATCCAAGTTGTAAAGCCGCACATTCTTCCCAAGTAGATCTTTTGGCTTCTCGCGTATTCCCATCCCCAAGCTCTGCGGTTTCAAAGCAAGTTTCCAAGGACCAGAACGAATAGCTTCCAAACTGTTCCCCCGAAAGTAGTGCCACGCCTCATGGGCTGACTCAGTCGTCTCGCCGAAGAGAAGATCCGTGATATCCTTACCATCGATTTTGATACTTGCATCTACCGTACCACCAGCCAGTGAAACAAGTGTGGGAAGAATATCGGTGGTCCCCGCAATTGCATCACAAACACTGCCGGCTTTAATTTTCCCCGGCCACCGCACGATGGTAGGCTCACGCACTCCACCCTCGAGAGTCGCCCCTTTGCTACCACGCAGTGGTCCTGACACGCCACCTTTTGACCCTTTTGACGCCCAGGGCCCATTATCACTTGTAAAAATGACCAACGTGTTATCGTCAAGGTTGTTTCGTTTCAATGCTGCCATGATCTGGCCGACACTCCAATCAACCTCTTGCACCCAATCTCCATAAATACCATTGCGAGATTTCCCTTGAAAACTCTCGTGTGGAAACAGGGGTACATGCATTGCTGTGTGTGGCATGTAAAGAAAGAATGGCTTGTTGCGTTCTTTCGAAATGAACTTCACCGCTTCTTTTGTGTAGTCACGCGTTACTTGTCGTTGGCCTTCATCCTCGAGCAACGCCTCCACCTTTTCATCACGAAGCAGCGGTACCACACGGAGACCAGTTTCCGTCGAAACACGCTGCATATCGTTTGAATAGGGAATGCCAAAATAGTGATGAAACCCCTGCCGCGTGGGGAGGAATTCTGGCTGATCTCCCAGATGCCATTTCCCAATGCATGTCGTCGCATACCCAAGTTTTTGCAAATAATCCGCTACGGTCTCCTCTGCCGGATTGAGCCCCAAGTTTCCAGCTGGAAAGAACACCCCTGGGACTGAAACACGCGGTGCATAACTTCCCGTCAATAGTTGCGCCCGCGACGCCGAACATACCGGTGCAGCATAAAAGCTGGTTAGTTTCATCCCCTCGGAACTCAGACGCTCCAAGTGAGGTGTGTCGTTCACACTGGACCCGAAAGGACCAATATCGCCGTACCCCATGTCATCGATAAAAATGACTACAAAATTGGGCTTTGTTGCGGCGGAAACGGAAGCACTATTAGATGCAACAAATCCCAACACCAAACACACGACTGCCATCATTCGCAAAACCAGAACCGTCATTGGTCCACCTGTCATTAAAACGCATTGCACTGTTCCCCCGTACGAATCCACAACTGCACGAATCTACTGAACGGGGCCGGACTATCAATGTATCAGCCGATCCCACAGTCTGCGCAATCTGCCGCCCCCAAGCCACGAGGATCCCAGAACAGGATCCCAAGACAGGCTGCCAGGATCAACTGATGATCTCCGTCGCTACTCTGCCGTAGACATCGGTTAATCGGAAATCCCGGCCGGCATATCGATAAGTCAGTTTTTTGTGATCCAGACCTAACAGATGCAGCGTAGTCGCATGCAAGTCGTGGACATGCATCCGGTCTTGAACCGCAGCAATTCCAAAATCATCTGTCGCCCCGTAACGCATACCGCCTTTCACCCCAGCCCCGCACATCCATACGGTGTAACCGGTCGCATTATGATCGCGTCCATCAGGCCGCCGGACAGCTGGAGTTCTTCCAAATTCTCCGCTCCAAACAATCAACGTATCCTTCAACATATCGCGTTGCTTCAAATCACTGATTAAACCCGCGATCGGCAAGTCGGTTGCTTGACAATTGGAAGTCAGCTTTGCACTCAAGCTATTGTGTTGATCCCAGCCCTCATGTGTCAGTTCGATAAAGCGAACCCCCGCTTCCGCGAACCGCCGCGCCATCAAACACTGGCGTCCAAATTCATCACTTTTTGCTTTACCGATACCGTAGCTTGTCAAGGTAGACGCAGTTTCACCGGCCAGGTCCATCACCTCGGGGACGGCAGACTGCATTCGATAACCAAGTTCATAAGATTCGATTACCCCCTCAAGTTCACTGTTCATCGGACTACGTTCGGCAGAGGCACGGTTCATCGCCTGAAGAAGATCTAACTGCTTTCTCTGCATGGCTTCCGAGGAGTCGGGATTCCGCATGTTGCCGATTGGCGTTGCCGACCGCACGTCGTGGATTGGTGTTCCTTGATAAACCGCTGGCAGGAACCCGCTTCCATAATTTTGAGCCCCACCCAAACGTGCGGGAGGCTTAATCGTGATGAACCCGGGTAGATTCTGATTATCAGTCCCCAATCCATAGAGCACCCACGCTCCCATCGAGGGTCGCACAAACTGAAAGCTCCCGGTGTGCAATTGAATAAGTGCCTGTGGATGATTTGGAATATCCGTATAGGAACCATTCAGAAGACACAGCTCATCAGCATGACGAGAGAGGTGAGGATACAGCGACGAAATTGGCAAACCACTCGCACCGTGCCGCTCAAATTTCCAAGGGGACTTTTTCAGCTTCCGACCCTTCTGAACGTTCAACCCTTTTGCTTCCGCACCGGGTACCTTGCCGTCAAACTTCTCAAGTTCTGGTTTATAGTCAAACGTGTCAACGTGAGACGGTCCTCCACGCATACACAGGAAAATAACCCTCTTGGCAGCAGCGGGAAAATGTGGCTCGCGATGCAACAACGGATTCTGTCGCTCGCGATTCGCCGCCTCGGTAGAGAGCGCGGAAAATGCAAGGTAACCAAAACCGCATCCTGACGACACAAGTGCTTTGCGTCTCGAAAACATTTCAACACCCAATGTTCTAGTAAATTGTCTAACTAATTCGCAAAGGCCAATTGGTTTGCCACCAAAACCACAACACCCCACCTACAGCGAGCAATAATCACTCACTAATTGATGTACCGAAATTCCGCTGATGCCAGAAGCGACTGGCAAAACCCTGCTAATGCTGTCAACTCGCTGCTCTTGTGCTCCAACTTATCAACTCTCCGTAATGTTTTCTCTGCATCGAGAATAAATGCCACCGCACGCTCGTTTTCCAATGGCGTGGGTGCACGCGAGAAAGCCAATTGATACCCCAACGCGACTCGCTCTTGAACTTCGCTACCGCCAGCTAATAGCCTGTGAGCAAATTGCTGCGACAGATCAACCACAGTAGGGCCTGTCTCTTATACACATCTGACGCTGCCGAC
>CAJXTM010000210.1 GCA_913061385.1 uncultured Rhodopirellula sp.
ACGAGATCAGCCTCGGTCTCGTGGGCTCGGAGATGTGTATAAGAGACAGGGCGGTGATGGCAACATATCGAGTTTCGATTCCAAAAGCGGCGAGAAACTGTGGGGAGCCAACTTCCCGAATAGCGGCTACCAGTCACCTCAGGACCTGATGGTTGTCAACGGTTTGGTCTGGCTTGCACCGCTGACATCGGGAAAGGATTCGGGCGTCTACACGGGACGAGATCCGCGAACTGGCAAAGTCGAAAAAGAGTTTGCGCCTGATGTTGAGACTTACTGGTTCCACCATCGTTGTTACATCGCCAAAGCAACTGACAATTTCCTCATGCCGTCCCGCACTGGGATCGAGTTTGTCGATCCTGACAGCGAACACTGGGACATCAACCACTGGGTACGGGGTGGTTGCCTGTACGGGGTGATGCCCTGCAATGGATTGACGTACGCTCCACCGCACAATTGCGCCTGCTATCCCGAAGCCAAGTTATTCGGATTCAACGCGTTGGCGGCGAGTTCACCAACACGCCCAGTTCCAACCACGGTTCCAGAAGCGGGTCGATTGGAAACTGGGCCCGCGATCAAGCAAATCCTAGCGACCATCGACGCGGATCAAGCTGACCAGGATTGGCCCACCTATCGGCACGATGCGAGTCGTAGCGGGACAATGGGTTCACCGATCGATGGGAAAATCAACACAAAATGGACGGCTGATTTGGGTGGACGCCTAACGGCACCGGTGATCGCCGATGGAACCGTTTATGTAGCTCAGATTGATGAGCACACACTCGTCGCACTCAACCACACTGACGGTACAGAGCGTTGGACTTACACGATTGGTGCCCGAATTGATTCACCGCCCACCATCCATCGCGGTCGCGTCATCTTTGGCGGAGCCGATGGATGGGTTTACTGTCTGTCGACAGAGGGTGAACTGGCTTGGCGTTACCGTGCCGCCCCCATCGATCGTCGGACCATGGCATTCGAGCAACTTGAATCGCTGTGGCCAGTGCATGGCAGTGTTTTGATTCACAACGACATCGTTCATTGCGTTGCAGGACGTTCGATTTTTCTGGACGGTGGCCTTCGCTTGCTGCGACTGGACCTCGCTACAGGAAAAAAACTATCTGAAACGTTGATGGATGAAAAGAATCCTGAAACGGGAAATAACATTCAGGAAAAATTGCAGGTGCTGCAAATGCCGGTTGGTTTACCCGACATTCTGTCCACCGACGGCAAACATATCTTCATGAAGTCACAGAAGTTCGACATGAAGGGGAACCGTCTTGAGATTGGTCCGAATTCAGGTGACTTCGCAGGTCAGGCATCCAAGCAACGAGGCGAGGATGCCCACATTTTTGCTCCCATGGGCTTCTTGGACGAAACGTGGTTCCATCGATCCTACTGGGTGCTTGGTCAAAGTTTTGCGGGGGGACATGGTGGCTACTATCAGGCCGGACGTTTTGCCCCCTCCGGTCGCTTGCTCGTGAACGGAAACGGCTACGTGTTTGGGTATGGTCGCAAACCTGAGTACCTTCGTTGGACGACCACGCTGGAACATCAGTTGTTTGCGGCAGAACCAAATCCTCCGGAGATCCCCAAGGACTTTGGGAAGCGGAAAACTGGCCCAACGGGAACATTTACCCAATTTCAAAACTCACCCAGCCTGAATCCCGCGAATCAACCGATCACGGTGGAGGCCTGGGTGACTGCAACCCGCCCACAGGGAGTCATCATTGCTCGCGGCGGCCCTGCGGACGGATTCGCTCTCTCACTCAAAAACGGGCGCCCCGCATTTCACATCCGATCCAGTGACAAGTTGACCACGGTCACTGCGAATAAACGGATCGTCGGTGGCTGGCACCACGTGGTCGGCGTTCTGGACAAAGACAAAAACATGAAGGTCTATGTCGACGGCGAATTGTCCGGCGAGGGGGAAGCGAGCGGCCTAATCAGCACCGATCCCGTACAAACCATGGAAATCGGTACCGACGGTGCGACAGCGGTAGGAGATTACAAAATCTCGCAATTCACCGGAATCATCGACGAAGTCCGAATCTACTTTCTTGCGGCCAACGCCGAACAGATTGCCAAACGGCATCAAGATGGGTCAGAGATTTCCAGCAACGCCGCTCTAGCAGTCAGCTTTGATGATGGCTCAGCCCGTGACCTCGGTCTGAATCGAAACGACGGCACAGTCGAAGGTGCCAAGCTGGTCGAAGGTAAGGTGGGAATGGGTTTTCAGTATTCCAGCAAAAAGAAAGGTGGCAACGCAAATGCGCCAGGTAACAGTCTTGTCGATACCAAATGGACAGAGGATGTTCCCATCTACGTACGATCAATGCTGCTCTCGGGTGGCAGACTATTCATCGTCGGCCCACCAGACATCATTGATGAAGAATCAACCTTTCAAAAACTTACCGAGAAAGATGAGCAAGTGCAAAAACTGCTTGCTGAACAGGACCGGGTCCTCAATGGAACCGATGGATCTTTACTTCTTTCGGTCAACATCGACACCGGTAAGATCGAGGACCGCATCGAACTGACTTCGCTGCCAGCATGGGATTCACTAGCGGGTGCAGAAGGAAAATTGTTTCTGTCGACTCTGGATGGGTCTGTCATCTGCTTTGGAAGTGAGTCTAAATAATCATGATGTATGAGATTCCCTCCTCCCGAACCTTTGCTGCGGTTGTGAAAGCACTGATTGCAGCAAGCATCTGCCTGATGTCTGGCGCATCGTCGGTTGCCTGTAACATTCCGGTATTCCGTTACGCGCTCGAACGATGGCAGCCTGATAGTTGTGAATTGATTCTGTACCACCAAGGCCCTCTGGACCCGGATCAACAAAACCTGCTGGAACAGCTAAAAAAACAACAAACAGATCGGAGTAATGACACTCCCAGTTCGCTAACCCTGAGCAACCTTGCCTCACCGACCCCAGCGCACGCTAATTTGTTGCATTCAGTTCGATCAGCAACCAACCAGGATATTTCAGAACCCTACCTTGTTGTCAGAATGAAACTCGGAAAAGGTCGCGTCGTGAATGGATGGCATGGTCCATTGTCCGACGCAATCGAAGTGGGAATCATGGAATCGCCAGTCAGACGTGAACTGTCGAAAAGATTACTGTCGGGTCACTCTGTCGTATGGCTGGTGGTTCGTGGTGACAACAAAACCAGTTCTCCAACAAAAACCCGTGATCTCAATGCCAAAGCACGCCTTGCACTGGACGCAAGTTTTCTGTGGTTGTCCACCAATCTGCAACTGCCTGAAGGAATCGGACTACCAGGTTCTGAACTGCATTCCGAAACCCCACTTCTGCTGAAATTCAGTGTGTTGGAGATCGACCGAAAAGACGTGAAAGAAACATTCCTGATCAATTTATTTTCGGCACTCCAACCCGAAGCGACAGACCGAGGCGAGGACTTGATCGTTCCGGTCTTTGGACGTGGTCGTGCTTTGGAAGTCATTCCCGCCTCGGTGCTGACCGCTCCGCTGATCAAGGATCTGACAACATTTCTGAGCGGGCCGTGTTCGTGTCAAGTGAAGGAACAAAACCCCGGCTTTGATTTGCTGATGTCGGTTGACTGGAACACAAAGTTGTTTGGGAAAGGAAATGCCCCACCACCCGTGCGGTCGGATCGTGATCGCCTCAATCAAAAACCGGAATTATTGACCATTCCACCCGGGAACTGAGCTCTGCTGAAGAAACACAGAGCCGCTCCTGATGCAAAGACTGAAACGCAGGTAAGACATGAATAAAATGCTCGTCGTAATGCTGGGATCGATCGTCGCGCTCGGCGCGATGGTCTGGATGCTGCAAAGTGGCTCTCAGCGCGGAAACCCGACTAACACTGCTGGCGGTGAACCAACAGAACCTCTGATGTTCTTCTGCGCTGCCAGCAACCGGGCCGTGATGGAAAAAATTGTCGCCGATTACACGGAAGAATACGGTCGGGAAATCGAACTGCAATACGGTGGTTCACAAACGCTGCTGTCACAGTTGGAGGTAACCGGAACAGGCGACTTGTACCTGCCTGCGGACGATAGTTATCTCAAGATTGCGAAGGACAAGAATCTTGTCTCGGAAATGCTACCCATCGCTAAAATGGAGGTTGTTGTCGCGGTACAAAAAGGCAATCCAAAATCGATTCAGACTTTCGACGATTTGCTTCGTGACGATGTCAAATTAGTTCAAGCCAACCCGGATGCAACTGCCGTAGGCAAGGTCACTAGGCGTATGCTCACGGAATCGGGGCAGTGGGATGCCCTCGACAAAGGTACAACTGCGTACCGAACAACCGTGACAGAAGCAGCCAATGATCTGCTCGTTGGTGCTGCGGATGCAGCGATTGTGTATGACGCAGTCCTGCATACCTACCCAGACTTAGAATTCGTAACGCTTTCCGAATTTGCCGCCGGAACATCACTGGTGGCATTGGGAGTCACTCAGCAAACACGGCAACCCAGCGCCGCATTGCACTTTGCCCGCTACGTCACAGCAAGGGACCGCGGGCTGGCAAATTACGCGGAACACGGTTTTCAAGTCGAGAAAGGCGACGTCTGGTCAGAAACCCCCGAACTCAATCTGTTTGCCGGTTCAATGCTCCGACCTGCAATTGAAGACACCGTCAAGCAATTCGAAAAACGCGAGGGAGTCCGGGTGAATACCGTGTACAACGGGTGCGGCATTCTGGTTGCCCAGATGAAAGCGGGACAAGTTCCCGATGCCTACTTTGCCTGCGATACAGAATTCATGGAACAGGTTCCCGATCTATTCCCTGAACCGACCGACGTTTCACAGAATGAACTTGTCATTATCGTTAAGAAAGGCAACCCGCGTCAGATCGCCAGCCTGCGAGACCTGACCAAGGAAGGATTACGAGTCGGAATTGGTCATGAAAAGCAATGTGCCATGGGTTGGGTCACCCAAAACACCTTTCGTGAAGGCGGGGTACAACAAGAGGTGATGGAAAACGTGACGGTGCAAACCCCGACAGGTGATATGCTCGTGAACCAAATGCGGGCGGGATCACTAGACGCCGCTGTGGTGTACCTGAGTAATACCGCTGGGTCCGGTGAGTTTCTCGATGCCGTTCGAATTCAGGGACTGGACTGCAGTGTGGCCACGCAGCCCTACGCAATCACACCTGAATCACCGAATGCCCTGACGGCCAGTCGACTATTCCAGCAAATCTGCTCGACCGATTCACAGGATAGTTTCACGGCGGAAGGCTTCCGCTGGAAACTCGACACGGAGTCCAGTACCGACAATGAGTGAATCGACGCCCAACAGAATTGCTGAAACCAAAACAAAGCTGAAGCGGAGACGCTCGGACCTGCCGTTTTTTCTGGTCATGAGTGGTATTTCGTCGTGCTTCATTCTGCTCATTGTTTTGCTGCTTGCAGCTGACCTGATGTTTACCTCGTTTGAGGATTTCAGGGCTGCAGTGATGAAGTCCGAAATACAGTCAGCATTTAGACTCACCCTTCTTTCCTGCACGATCGCCGCGTTGTTATCCATTTGGGTTGCGACACCGCTTGGATACCTGCTGTCGCGGTACCGATTCCCGGGACGACTGTTGATCGACACCATTGTGGATATCCCGATTGTGCTACCACCGTTGGTATTGGGGCTCAGCCTGCTGATACTTTTCCATCTTCCGATCGGCGGATGGGAACTGGAAGCATGGCTTCGTGACGACATCGGCTTCCCAGTGACCTATCGCTGGCCAGCAGTGATTCTTGCCCAATTCAGTGTTTCCTGTGCATTCGCTGTCCGCACCATGCGAGTTACCTTCGACCAGATCAACCCACGTGCAGAAGATGTCGCGCGCACGCTGGGCTGCACTCGCGGGCAAGCATTTATTCAGATTGCCTTGCCCCAATCATGGCGTGGCATGATCGCGGCAACCACGATTGCCTGGGCGAGAGCCTTGGGAGAATTTGGTCCGATTCTGGTCTTCGCTGGCGCAACCCGAATGCGAACCGAAGTCCTGTCAACAACCGTCTTCCTTGAACTCTCCATCGGACAACTCAATGCCGCTGTCGCCGTCTCGCTGCTGATGGTCGTGATGGCCGTCATCGTACTCGTCGTGCTGCGTGTCCTAGGAACTGGACTGACATCATGATTGAGTTCCAAAATGTATGCATCCGAGCGGGTGACTTCCAACTGAACGACGTCTCCTTTGAGGTTGGTAGCGGTGAGTACGCAGTTTTGATGGGCCGTACCGGTCGCGGCAAGACCACCATCCTCGAATCCCTGTGCGGACTGAGACGCGTGCAAAGTGGAAAAATCCTGATCCGTGGCATGGACGTCACACACTGGCCACCAGCAGATCGGGAAATTGGCTACGTTCCACAAGATCTCGCGCTGTTTCCAACCTTCTCGGTCGCCGAACATCTGCAATTCGCTTTGCGTTTGCGACGATTTCACTCTACGCAAATTGAGCATCGAGTGAATGAATTGGCCGAGATGCTGGGTATCAACCATCTGCTGAAACGGCAGATTGAGGGTCTCAGCGGGGGCGAGTCTCAACGTGTCGCACTCGGTCGTGCACTTTCGTTCCGTCCCACCGTGCTGTTGCTAGATGAACCACTCAGTGCACTGGACGCTGAAACACGCGAAGAAATCCAGACGCTATTGCGTACCCCTGTCTCTTATACACATCTGACGCTGCCGACGACTCCTTACGTGTAGA
>CAJXTM010000211.1 GCA_913061385.1 uncultured Rhodopirellula sp.
CGAGATCAGCCTCGGTCTCGTGGGCTCGGAGATGTGTATAAGAGACAGTGTCAGTGCCGCTCCCAGCATTTTCTTTGCTGCTGATCGCGATCATGATGGTAGAGCTGAAATTATCGAAGACCTGTACCGGGGCTTTGGTGAAGGCAATCAGCAACACCGCGTTAATGGATTTGAACGTGGACTCGACAACTGGATCTATCTCGCCAACGGTGACAGCGGTGGCAATGTTGAATCTCTGAAAACTGGCAAACGCGTCAACCTGGGTGGTCAGGATCTGCGAATCCTTCCCGACCTCGGCGAAATTGATTTACAAACCGGACGCACACAGTTTGGACGACACCGCGATGATCATGGAAATTGGTTTGGCTGCAGTAACCCGCTGCCAGTCCGGCACTTCGTGCTTTCAGACCACTACATGCGCCGCAATCCATTCGTCGCAACACCCGCACCGCGACGTGACATCGCCCGCGTTGACAACACCCAACTTTTTCCAATTTCACGTGTACTCAGCCATTGGTCAGGATACCGCCCACCGGCTGCCGGAACGGGTCACAAGTTCACCTCTGCCTGCAGTACCGTGGTCTACCGCGACAACCTGCTGGGTGCCGATTATCTTGGTGACACGTTCACATGTGCCCCCGTCCACAATCTCGTTCACCGGCGAAAACTGACCGTTGACGGCGTTTCGTTTCAGAGCACACGCCCCAAGGAACTCTCGGATCGCGAATTCCTTGCGTCAACCGACAGCTGGTTCCGACCAGCCACCGTCACAACAGGCCCCGATGGGGCATTGTGGATCGTCGACATGTATCGCCTTGTCATCGAGCATCCTGAATGGATAGACGATCAACGAGAGAAAGAACTCTTCCTGCGTGCTGGGCACGATCGTGGAAGAATCTATCGAGTGTTCCCAACTGACACCCCACCACGTCCCATCGCCAAGCTCAACACACTTGACTCATCCAGCGTCGCTGACCTGCTGATTTCCAGTAATGGGCGAGTTCGTGACCTGGCTCAGCAAGAACTTGTGACAAGAAGAGACTTTGCAGTCACTGACAAGCTCAGGCATTTGACAGTACACTCGAAATCGGAAATGGGAAGACTGCATGCTCTGTGCACGCTGGCTGGCATCACTCTGCCGACACCGGAATTGTTAACAGCCGCACTCAGCGATAGCTCAGCCACGGTTCGCCGCCATGCAACCCGACTTAGCGAAACCCACATCTCATCCACAGAATCTCCTGCAACCGAACTGTTACAGAAGCTTGAACAAAGCACCAACGACGACGACCCGATGGTGCTCATGCAACTCGCATACTCCCTCGGAGCCGCGACGGGGGACCACGGTGTCGCAGCGCTCGCAGCAGTAGCAATGCATGCGAGAGACGCCCCATACCTGCAGGCTGCAATTGCAAGTTCGCTGAACCGAGACAACTTGACTGGTTTCTACGCCGCGATCTCAAAACACCCTGTTATCGCCCAGTCGTTCCGACCAACCATCCTCGAGATGGCATCACGTATGAACAACGTGCAATTCCTGACCCAAGTAGTGAGTGAGCTTTTGAAACAGCTGGAATCCGCCCCTGAATCCATCGCCAGCATGCGTTCACTCGCATCGACACTCACCCTTATTGACAACCAAAACAATGAAATGCCGCAGCAGACACTGACGCAAATTAACCAAACATTGGCACAGGCATTGACCACTGCCACCGACAATGAAACTGAAATCAGCGTACGGATCGCGGCAATTGAACTATCGGGACACAACGCCAACCACGCTGAATCACTACTCGAACTGTTATCGATCACAGAACCGATCGAAATACAGACTGCAGCCACAAAAGTTCTCACCCCCTCACACCCGCAGAAGATTTTCAAGCGTTTCACAGCCATGAGCCCAACCGTACGAAATGCGGCAGTTGAAAGTTTGACATCCCGAAAATCAACAACCAAAGATCTGCTCTCAGCAATAAGAACAAAGACAATCCCCATCAGCTCGATTGGCTTGGTGCATCAACAAAAACTTATCAGCCATATTGACACCGAACTTCAAGCAGAGGCAAAGAAACTGTTTGGCACTACACAAACATCAGAAGAACGCTCACAACTCATCAGCAAATATGAATCCTTGATACCCCATCACGGCGACATGGTAACTGGGAAGAAACTTTTCACGCAGCACTGTGGCACCTGCCACCATTTTAAGGGCATTGGACAAAAAGTCGGGCCAGACCTGACAACCCTGAAGAATCGATCGACCAAGGCTTTATTAACAGCCATCATTGACCCCGGGGCAGCGGTTGAAGACAAGTATGTCAGCTACAGCGTGCTCACATTCGATGGAGTAGTGCACGCCGGAATCATTGCTGGAGAGACAAGCACTGCCATCGAAATGCGGTTAGCTGACGGAAAAACGAAAACTGTTCTTCGCAGTGATATCGAACGACTCCACACAACGGGAAAGTCTCTAATGCCCGAAGGCATGGAGAAAAACATCACATCTGAACAGATGAGCCATCTGATTGCGTTTATCAATAGCGGAGAAGATGAATCCGACTCTCACGCCTTTCCCCCGCAAGCAGGCAATGCACCCACTACCATCAAAGCGGAAGCAGATGGATCACTGCTTTTGTCAGCAGCAAAATGTCAGATGCATGGTGACCAATTTCGCTTCGAACAAACTTATGGGAACATCGGGTTCTGGAATCAAGCCGATGATTTTGCAAAGTGGGTAATTGAAGTTCCAGCAAATGGCGAGTACGAAGTTCTTGTTGATTACGCCTGCCCCGAAGTTGCCGGCAAGAACACTTGTCGCCTAAACTGCTCGAACCAAATTTTGCGAGCAACCGTTGTGAGCACAGGTAATTGGGACCAGTATCGCGAACTTAAAATTGGAACCATTGAACTGAACGAAGGAACGAACATAGTTCGATTTGGAGCAGATCAGAACATCACAGGTTGGCTGATGGACCTGCGGGGATTGACCCTCCGTCCAACTAAGCCAGATAGCGGAACCCGCAACTGAGTCAGCAGTGCATTAACCGCAGGAAAGCATCAGAAGCACCTTCTCGCGCACTCTTGCCATCGACCAGATTTGACCAACTCATTCGGCCATGGAAAACGCCTCGCTGTGATTGACAAACTTGGTTTAGAATACTCTGGTGTGATGACTACCTTGTTTCGTGAGAATCAAAATGCCAGTAAAAACTTCAATCGCAACCACAGCACTTCTGATGTGCGTAGCATGCGCGAACCTCGTTGCTCAAATTCCTGACACTTCTGAAAATCATTCGCGCACCGAAGCTCTTCCTGCGATTAAAAACCCACAGCCAGCAAGGGACGACCTGTCGCAGGACAACTTTTACAATGCCAATCAAGTACAAAACATTCACCTGACGATCACTCGCTCTGATCAACAAAAGATGCAGGCAGCTTTGCCAGAGTGCATTTATGTCCCCGCGACACTCAGCTGGAATAATCAGACGCTGCGTCAAGTCGGAGTGCGATTCAAGGGCAACAGCTCTGCCAATCCCAATCAGACTCATAAACGCAGTTACCTGATCAAATTCAGCAAGTACAAGGAGAAGCAACGCTTCCTTGGGATGGAGCGTATTTCCCTCGATAATGGCGTGCAGTTCGGCAGTCTCTTCAGTGAGCCGATCATTACCAACATTCTTCGTCAACTGGGACACCACACCCATCGCTGCAACTACGCCACGTTACATGTAAACGACCGATTTGCTGGCGTTTACGTGAATACTGAACGCATTGACGAATCATTTCTCGAACGGCATTTCCCGGGAAACGCTGGAGGGCTTTGGAAGAATGACACCGGCGGCCCGGGCGGCGACCTGCGGCACATCAGTGATGACCCAACAGACTATCGCAAGGCATTCGAACCCAAAAACAACGAAGCCAAGACCGATCAGGAACTCGGGCATCTCCTCAAGCTGATCAAGGAAATCAATCGCGTTCCTGACGAGAGCTTCAAACAAGTGCTATCGCAGAACTTTGATGTCGATGACCTTCTACAGACAACTGCAGTGATGCTGCTATCCGGAGCCTTCGATCAACTTACTGGATGGGGGCCGCACAATTACTACCTCTACCGCAACTCAACGTCAGAGACCTGGCACTACTTGCCGTGGGACCTGGATGTTGGATTCTGCGAAATCGCGTTCGGAAAAGTCTATGTCCTCGAAGATTGGAATGCTGCATGGCCTGTCCCACTCGGCACCAACAATCCGCTCCTCGAACGTATCATTCGCAACCCGAATCTACTGGCAAAATATCGATCTATCGCGTTGGACATTCTCGAATCACATTTCAATCCCCAACAATTGTGCAACACCATTGATGCAAATTTCGCACTCATACGGAACGACTTAAAACACGATCCTTTTCCGAAACGACGTGTCACCGTTCCTACTGATCAAAGCTACGAAGACATTGTCGAATCGATGAAGCAATTCATTCGGAAGCGATACGATACCGCCAAACGCCAGTTAGCGGATCCGGGAGAACGTCCCAAACCTAAACAAAACCCGGGCAAGCAAGCCCCGCCAAACGCCCTCATGGAGCGGTTACAAAAATCCGCACGCAAGGCGGAAGCAATCCAACGCAATCTTCATGAAATCCAGAAAACAATGCAACAAATCCAGCAGTCACTGCAACAAAACAAGTACGAGGAAACAGAGAAACTACTCGACGTGATGGAGCGTCTGACGGAGCACAGCCCGTGAAGGGATTACGGATTTGATCCTACCACAATTGATGAAAAGCCCGCTTCCAGGCAAAATGCACGATCGCAGTCGGCTGCAGTGTAAAAAGCAATCCTGGCAAACTGGCACCAAAGCAATGACTGTATTTTTGGAATGCTATGGAGGCGGGGACAACGGTTTTTCCGAATTTTGGAATTTTCAATCAGCGTTTCTGGGCGCTTTTTATCGTTACCGATGAGGGAACGATATCAGAACACGCCAACCACAACGCATTTCTGACGAAATGCTGTTCAAGCTGATTGCCGCAGCCTCTTGCATCCATTCAAATACTGGCCCGCCAACCTACTGGTGTATCCCCACCTTATAAGCCTGACACAGGAACGCCCACTCAATCACAGATGGTTAGTCCAAGACTCTACAAGAGCAGTCAGGCTTACGATTTCTTCTTAAGATCCATGGGCTTCGAAAACGGAATCAACCGTTTCCTGCAGGACCTTGAAGTCGAACTGCCGGCTGGCATTCGAATTCTCGATGCTGGATGCGGGACCGGATTGCTTGGGCTGCACTTCTTGAATCGGATCCCCAGTTCAACACTTTTATCAACTGACCTACAGCCCAATTTCTTGCGTGCAACGCTTGCAAAGGCCGCAAAACGGCAATTGCCTGCCGACAGGCTTGCAGTAGCCACGGCGGATATCTCGACCCCCCAAGACATCCATTTGATGACCAAGGCGGCAACGACAGAACACATGAATTCAAGCGATTTGGCTTCTGCTGATCCTCAACAATCCTCTGCTGCGACGCATGATGACGAATTCGAACCGACCAGCACACTGAACGACGGCATTTTCGGACTCATCTGCGTCGGAGCAGTCGTTGGCTACGCCAACGACACAGAGGCCAGTCTTCGACAATTGTCCCGACTTCTTGCACCCGGTGGAGTTTTGCTAAATCTGGAAATGAGCCAAAGCCTGACAGGACGATTCGTGTCTCACCGCTATCACTATCGCAACCTGTCGCATGCAAGGATCTGTCAGATACTTGAGGATTCTGACTGCCACGTCACCACTCAGTGCCTGCGTTTGCGCCACCTGCCAGCAAAGCTGACACGCACTGCGATCATTGCCAAGCGTAACATCGCGTCGGATCAAGAATAAGACTGCAGCCAAACAAGACCGCGTGCAGAACTTTCACCTTGCAGTGCAAGGAGCACAAGCAAGAAACTCATTCCTTCTACTACACTGTTTGCTTTAATCAGCAATGATCTGCTTTGATGCAGAACGCATCTGTCCAATCTGAGTTGTTTAGCATCCACTTTCTCAAGGGCTTCATTGTTGCCCCGGTTCACGTCCCCACCTGGCCCCACAGAGCTTCAAGGAACAGAATCCTGTAAAAGTATTTTCGAGAAAACTTTTTTCAACTGGGCGAACAACCACACTGAGAAGCGACTACGCCCTGCCAATTGTTTCACCGAAATCATGTCATTATTAAACTGGCAGCAAACCTTCCGAGCAATTTTCTGCGGCAACTTCTGGCGAAAGAAACGCCTAGCCGACCTCTGACCCGGTTGCCAGAATGCAGCCCTCGAATCAGACGTCGAAACGAAATCTCAAACCCCTGATGCTCAACACCTCATTGGTCAAGATGTTTGCCTACAAAATCGGAGATCGCAACCCAATGTCCGAAAGCATCTGATAATGCCCGTTCCCGGTTCCCTAAAAAAATGGCAAGCTCATCGAAACAAGCATCTTCCCGTCAGGCCACAATCCACGGCGGAAACGACTCAGTCTTCGATTAAAAAGAATCGTGAACGCGACGAAGTACGCATCACCCTCTACCCAGCCCAATCTCACCCACAGCGACTCAGAGAACCTGGGATGTGAAAACTAGGGCATGATGCGCTGAGGCATGATGCGCTGAGGCATGATGCGCTGAGGCATGATGCGCTGAGGCATGATGC
>CAJXTM010000212.1 GCA_913061385.1 uncultured Rhodopirellula sp.
TCAGCAAAAGTGACACCTTTCACCTCTTCCATCGACAGTGCGATACAAGACCCGAGTTGGTAAATGCGATCCACACGCAGTAGGTTCGGATGGGCAATTGGCATCATTCGCCTAAATCCCAACTTGTTCCGCAGCAGTTCATCCGGCGAACAACTTCTAAGCAGCTTCAGCGCACAGCGACGTTCCGTCGTTATATCGAGCGCACGAAACACGACTCCGCTGCTGCCACTGCCGAGCTTTTTCTCCAACAGAAACCCGTCGAGGTAATCTCCTTCGTTCCACGGTGAAGGACTTGCTTTGGAACGTTCTCGGAGCGTTTCCTTGTCGTCCTGAATCCGCAAGTTCGTTTCTTTGCTCGGATCACGGAATATTTCATCGTGCATGGGAGACACTACGCTTGCGTCTGCTGAAAACTGACGGTGCCGATATTCCAAAGGCAAATGGCCAATTGGCTAACACATTTTTTCGCAAATAAGAACTCGACAAATTTACCACCCGCCAAAACATTGACGTTTGTGAGCAGGAGCTTCGGTGTCCTGAAGAAATAATCTCAAACAACGAACAGCCGTCGCTGACCTGTCAGTATAAATGTGTTGGCCAATCGATGGTACACAAGATCTTGTGAGTACCGTTTGATTGGATCATGAAATTCGCTCGGCCCGCGTTCCTCGCTCAAAAAAGATTTCGTCAGGAAAAACACGAGCCTTTCCTCGCTCAGGAGACAGGCGAAGCAGTCTTTGCTCTGATTTCTAGATCTCAATTTGGATGCCATCTGCGGCATCGCTGCGACGGCAAGCGTCCAAAATCCTCTGTGTCTTGATGGTTAGATCAGGATAGCGGGCATCCAAACTCTTCTTCAAAACGCAATTTCCAAACGTCCTGACCATATTGACCTCAGAAGAATTCGGCTCACCAGAAGCATACTCGGCGACAGCTTTACGATCACTGTGTCGACGGAAGTTCCAACGGCAGTTGTCGATTTCCAATACATGGTCATGCTCCGTCCACGCGGCCACACCATCATAAAACGGCAAGACAAAATCATCGACACTCAAATAACCATCAGTACCAGACAATAAGACTGTCTGTTGATTGCTTGTCAGAAACGAGCAGTAAAACGCTGCTGATAGATCATTTGGAAATAATAACTCAGCGGAAAATTCCCCAGGCACATGTCCTTCGGAATCCTTACCCTGCAGCGAAGTGATCGTTCGGGCTGCCACATGAGTTGGCATCTGGAACCCAGCTGCCCAAAGTGTCATGCGGATGCAATACCAACCCAAATCACCGAGGCACCCATGAGGCTCAAGAACTGAGTCGGTACGAATATTTGACTGCTGGAATGAGCTATCACCGCTAAAGGAAAAATGGGTGCTGATTCTTCGCAACTTGCCGATGGTACTTTCTGCCTGCAAAAGATCACAGACTTCGGCCAGCCTTTTACTGTGATCGAACATGACACCGTCCATGAACTGCACGCCTGCCTCAGCACACGCATCGACCATCTCTTGTGCGTCCTCCAAGTTGTTCGCAACCGGCTTTTCAACCAGCACATGCTTGCCTGCTTTCGCTGCCGCAAGGACCCATTCTTTCCGCAACCCCGTGGGTAGGGGAATGTAGATCGCATCCACATCCTCACGCTCAATCAAATCAGCGTAAGAACCGACGGCAGAAACTTCCTGTTGCTGAGGAACTTCTGCCATACATTCATCGATGAATGCCTGAGCTTTCGCCACCGAGCGACTCGCTACGGCTGAGACCCTGCCATTGCCACTCAGATGCACTGCCTTCCAATTTTTTCTTGCTATCGCAGCAGTACTCAAAAAACCCCACCGACACAAAGCTCCTGTCATCACTATCGCCTATCAAAAGAATCCGTCGGAAAGCCATTCATGTTCGGCATGAAGATAACAAAATTGGGCGTGATTGTGGGGGTAGGGAGGGGCAAACAGGCAAGCTAGTAAAACAACTGCATTTCTGTTGCTCAAAACATGACGGTACTCGATGAATGCGGAACGAGTCAGAACCAGCAGCACACAGCCAAGCAACCCACCAAAACCTCGTCTCTCGTGACTCGAGCTTGGCTTCAAGCTTCTCTACACCGCCTTGCGTTACAAATTTCTTACTGCTTTAAGAATCTGGCTACATGAAATGTTGAATTCTGTGTTCTAAAACCTGCAAAGAGGGTAGATCTGATTAAACTTGGATTGCACCGCACGGGATACCAGAGAATGGTCTAGTCAGGACCGCAGTGTGTGACGTAAATGAAAACGTCTCATTCCCCCTCTTTCGACTAAAACACATGAAGATTTGCTGCATTGGTGCCGGTTACGTTGGTGGTCCCACCATGGCGATGATCGCTAAACAATGTCCAGACATCCCCGTTCACGTCGTGGATCTGAACCAGGAACGCATTGACGCGTGGAATTCTGATCACCTGCCAATCTACGAACCGGGCCTCGATGAAGTGGTCAAGGAAGCACGAGGGCGAAACCTGACGTTTTCGACTCGCGTGGATGATGCGATTCAAGAAGCCGACATTATCTTCATTTCGGTCAACACACCGACCAAAACCTTCGGCATTGGTGCTGGCCGGGCAGCCAACTTGGAATTCATTGAGAAATGTGCCCGGCAAATCGCCAAGAACGCCAAGGGTCACAAGATCGTTGTTGAAAAATCAACACTGCCCGTTCGCACAGCCGAAGCAGTCAAGCGAATCCTTAGCAGCGAGTGCAGTGGTGCCACATTTGATGTATTGAGCAATCCGGAATTTCTGGCGGAAGGTACGGCGATCGATGATCTACTGAACCCTGACCGAGTGCTCATCGGAGGTGAATCCGAGGACGCGATCGAAACTCTATGTTCGGTATACGCACGCTGGATCTCCCGCGAACAGATTTTGACCACCAATTTATGGAGCAGTGAACTTTCCAAGCTGACCGCTAACGCCTTTCTGGCTCAGCGTGTTTCTTCAATCAATGCGATGTCAGCACTTTGCGAGGAAACAGGCGCTGACATTGATGAAGTGGCAAGAGCCATTGGAAGCGATTCCCGCATCGGGCCAAAATTCCTGAAAGCTTCTGTCGGGTTTGGCGGCAGTTGTTTTCAAAAAGACATATTAAACCTTGTTTATCTCTGCGAGCATTTTGGACTACGTGAAGTTGCCAATTACTGGGAACAGGTCGTCGTGATGAACGACTACCAGAAACGGCGATTCTCAGAAGACATCGTCAAAACGATGTTTAACACCGTGTCCGACAAGAAAATTGGGATTTGGGGATTCGCGTTCAAAAAAGATACAAACGACACTCGGGAATCAGCAGCGATCTACATTTGTCGTGATCTGCTGCGTGAACGAGCCAGACTCTGTATTCATGACCCGCGTGTTCCCGAAAAACAAATTCGACAAGAACTTCTGCTGGCATGCACCGACATGAGTGGACACCTGACAGAAAAAGATCGCTGGCTGGTCGAAAACAATATTAGCATTGCCAACGACTGCTACGAGGCTGCTGATGATGCCCATGCGATCGCCGTGCTTACCGAGTGGGACCAATTCAAAGCACTCGACTTTGAAAAAGTTCACGCTTCGATGCATCGTCCGTCGTTTCTTTTCGATGGACGAAACTTGCTCGATCAGGCAGCAATGGATGCCATCGGTTTTGAGATGCATTCCATTGGAAAATCATCCAATCGCAAGAACCGACCAAGCTCGTAACGAGGCCTGGTCGTGCGTCTACAACGCTAATACCTCCTGCTACACGTTGACCAAAAAAGCCGGGGCTGACGAGACGAATTTGAGCCTGAAATCATCAGCAGGCCCTCAATTCCTAGGCAAAGTCTTCTGATATCCGAATCGCAAGTTATCTTCACTTCGTCACATGTCAGTCTTTGTGACACCTTGTCAAACTGGTCTCTGGAAGCGACTCTTGTCGCATGCCCATCCTGACCATCGAATCGACCTGTGACGAAACGGCCGCGGCCGTGATTTCTGAAACTGGCGATGTCCTTGGCGATTGCATCGCGACTCAGGAAGCACTTCATGAGAAGTTTCGTGGTGTAGTACCTGAGGTAGCGGCCCGCGCCCATCTGGAACGCATCCTACCGGTGATTGATTCTGCCTTGAATCAAGCGGGCATCAGTCATCAACAAATTACTGCTATCGCAGTTGCTGATCGTCCTGGGCTGGCAGGGTCACTGCTGGTCGGTCTGGTCGCCGCAAAGACGCTCGCGATCGCTTGGGAAAAACCGCTTGTCGCGGTGAATCATCTACACGCTCACTTGTATGCCTGCCAAATTGCGAGCGACCGCAACATCTATCCATGCGTGGGACTGGTAGTGAGTGGCGGACACACGAGCCTGTACCATTGCGAGGGTCCGATTGAATTGACCTACCTTGGTGGAACCATTGACGATGCAGCAGGCGAAGCGTTCGACAAAGTGGCCGCCATGCTGCAACTGGGATTCCCGGGTGGCCCTGCCGTGTCAGAGCTTGCGAGCAGGGGAAATCGAAAGGCATTTAATTTCCCGCGTTCACTTTTGAAAGCTGACAATTTTGACTTCAGCTTCAGCGGACTAAAAACCGCAGTACGGTACGCCATCGCCGGCCCGGGGCATCAGGATTTTTCAAAAATCGAAGTTCAACCACAAATCAAAGCTGACCTATGTGCGTCATTTGAAACTGCGGCAGTTGACGTGCTCGTTCAGAAGAGCAGCATAGCTGTCAAGAAACTACAATGCTCTCGGTTGATTGTTGGAGGTGGAGTCGCGGCAAACGGATACCTCCGCGAACAGTTGCAGAAACGCTCCATCGCAGATGGTTTTGAGTTGATTATTGCACCCTTGAATCTGTGCACAGATAACGCCGTGATGGGTGCCATCGCGTTGGAAAAGATAAAACGAAACGAGTACGCATCGGTGGATCTTGACATCACACCGGGCCTACAACGCGGATTTTGAATTCGGAACTTGTGCATGGGCAAACCGATGTCAACATCCACGGTTACTCTCGCTATTGCATTGGATTGAAGCCACTTGACCAACCTCATTCTTGTCCCGACTCCGATGGAACTGGAGCAACTCCAGGGTGTCCTTGCCCCACCTGAACGCAGTGATATAGCCATGCAGTTATGTGGTTTTGGTCCAATCGCAGCGGCGGCTCGCGCCGGCAATCTGATTTCGAGGTACCAACCTGATCGGGTGCTGTTGATTGGAATTGCCGGCACGTTTGATGCGCAACACTTTCCAGTCGGTTCAGCACATCGATTTACCCAGACGTGCTGTGATGGCATCGGGGTTGGGACTGGCGATTCGTTCATTAGCGCTGCCCAACTGGGATGGCTGCAATTCAAGGGTGCCGATGCCCAGCCAGAAATAGGAGACAGGCTGCCACTTGACTCAGGGTTTGTCAGTGGCATTCCGGCATCGGGAACGCTACTGACATGTTGCAGTGCATCGGACTCTGCTGAAACAGCTGCTGCACGCAGAAAACGATTCCCGGACGCAAATGCCGAAGACATGGAGGGATTCGCCGTTTCCATGGCCTGCAACCTTGCCGGTGTGCCTTTACAAATCGTGCGAGGCATCTCAAATGAAGTTGGCAACCGAAATCGTGACACATGGGAAATTGAAAAGGCAATTCAGGCAGCGGCTGAACTTGCGACAAAACTCATGCATCGTGCATGGTTGCCCTCACCTTCTTGAATTCTCGGCGGTCTCGGGATCCAAACCATGCCCAGTAAATTACAGAACGGCAACGTTATCCGACTGGGAATATCCACCTGTCCCAACGATACCTTTGCATTTCACGCTCTGCTCAATCAGCTGGTGGATTGGCGTGGGCTGGACTTTCAAATTGATTTACTTGATATCCAACAGTTGAATCAACGCCTCTTCGAGGGCCGGTTTGATGTGGCTAAAACCAGTTTTCACGCTGCTCTTTTATTAAGCGATCAGGTCTTCGTTCTACCATCTGGCTCGGCACTTGGCTTTGGTGTGGGACCACTCCTGTTAGCACGACATGCAGGATTAGAGCCAGCGGACCTGATGCAATTAACACTCTGTCCCGGTGAACACACTACCGCCAAGCTGCTGTTTGACCTGTTTCATCCAGAAACGACACGGGTGGAAAATTGTGTGTTCTCAGACATCATGCCAAGGCTCAAAGCGGGTGAGGCAGACTTTGGTGTCTGTATCCATGAAGGACGCTTCACATGGCAGCAGGAAGGCCTCGGATTGGTCGAAGACCTCGGAACACGCTGGGAGGAGGTCACGCAGTGCCCGTTGCCACTGGGCGGCCTGGTCGCTCGTCAGACGCTGTCCCCGGATGTACTTGACCGTGTCCAAGCGGTGATTCACGAATCGCTTCACTACAGTTTGGCGAACCGCGAGGCAGCGATCCCGACCATGCGTCAATACGCCCAAGAGTTCGACGATCGGGTCCTCATGCAACACGTAGAACTCTACGTGAATGAGTGGACACTCGACTTGGGCGAGATTGGACGCGAGGCATTGGGCAAACTATCCCAACTGGCTCAACAAAGTGGGCTAATCGCGGCCTCGAGAAAGCCAATTTCTGTTTGGCGGTCAACTCCGTAGTTACCCAGAAGCGGGTGGTTCAGGAGTCATGGTTCAGGAGTCATGGTTCAGGAGTCATGGTTCAGGAGTCATGGTTCAGGAGTC
>CAJXTM010000213.1 GCA_913061385.1 uncultured Rhodopirellula sp.
CTACACGTAAGGAGTCGTCGGCAGCGTCAGATGTGTATAAGAGACAGGCACAGATGATGCTCGATCAACGGGTGCTGAATCTCTGTAACGTGCCCCACAGCAACACCATCCTGCAAAAAAGGGGATCAGCAAAAAGCAGCGGATGGAGTGGGATTCGAACCCACGGTACGCGCAAACGTACGCCAGTTTTCAAGACTGGTGCCTTCGACCACTCGGCCACCCATCCAACAACGGCGAAACTGCCGTCTCAAGAAACGCTGTTTTAGATGTTTTTCCGCCGCTCGTCGACCGCACTTCAGCACAAGACGCAGGAAATCAAATGAACCTGTTTTCTGATGCAAATCTCGAACAGGAAACGGCAACTCTTTCGACACGAATCGAAGTCGCAAAACAGGAATCGAGCCAAAACCAGCCTACGGACGCGGTACGACCCTTATCCTCATTTGTGCACCCACGAGCCTGACGCGGAAAACCAAATGCAGGAACTATGACTTTCGGACCCGCTGACGAGTTAATGTGTCCTCGTCCTTCAAAGTTGCTAGCGGATCTTTCGTCAGGCCTGCCATCTCCGAGGACTCACTCTGCCGCTGCGAGTCGATCTTTCCAAGCAGATCGAAGAAATCATCCGTTGCATCATCTGTCTGGTCAAAGCCACCCAGTAAAGCTCTTTCTGTGTCAGCAGCTAGTACCGAAGCTGGATTCAAGTCCTTTGAAATCGGATGCAGGATCGATTCATCATCCCATATCGACCGCAAATCATCAGAGCCCAAGGCCGCGGTTCGTGGCTTGGCGTCATCAGAACTCGCAACCCTCATGTCATGACCGTCGTCATCACCGTGAAAAGATCCAGCTGACGCAGAATTCGCACTTTGATCACCTGACTGTGAAGATGAACCACCGCTGGTAGCGACTGTCGTGTCGATGCTGATGCTCAACCCAGCGGAAGAAGAACTCGCATCAATGGCGACCACCGTCAACGCATGGGCTCCGTCTGAAAGGCCCGACGACAAAATCGTCACAAGTGCCAGACGCGGCCAAAAATTTTGAGGACACTCAAACTCGTGAGTTACCCGACATCATGGCACCACGGCACATGCCTGAAAAAACAGCAAAGGCATTCAATAATCTGGGTTTAATCCATGTTCAGCAAGACAATATGCAAGACGCGAAAACTTGTTTTGAGCGTGCCATTGCACTCGACCCAAAACATGCCGGCGCGTGGAACAACCTAGGCAATATTCTGCAACGACAAAATAAGTACGGGGAGGCAATCGATTGCTACCGCAACTCGGTTGCATCGAATCCCATGTATGTACGTGCATTCTTTAATCTGTCGCAAACTCTATCACAGAGTGGTGAACACCAAGAGGCGAGAAAACACCTTCAAAGAGTACTCGAACTCGACCCGCAACATTCCGAAGCTCGCGCAGCAATCGAAAAACACTAGAAACACGTCCATGATACTTTCATCTGGCCGTGGTGCGACTCGCCCACTGAAAAACAACGAGAGAAGCGATGCGACGATTAATTAATGCACACCTACTGAACGCTGGCGAACGCTAAGGAAACATGGAGGTGCAGGGTGAATCATTCGTCACCGCGAAACTCGGCATAGCTCGTCAAGTCGGCAGTTCGATCTCCGAAACTTGACAGCACAAGTTCAGAGACAATCAAGCGATTTCAAACCAAATGGACGTATCGAAAGAAGTCCAACGCACGAACTTAAAGCTAAGTCACTCGGCGTTTCACGCGAGACCTCACCCCAGAGTCTTGGCGAAAGTGTGGCTTCGGCACGGGCGACCCTGACTGTTCCAGAGAACTCCCATCTACAGAGTCGAGATTCCCGAGGTATTCTTCACGAACCTTGGGGTGCTGCTTGACCTCATCAGGTGTTCCATCAATGAGGACCTGCCCTTGATAAATGACATAACAACGCTGAACAGTTTGCAGAATTTCGCGAGCCGCGTGATCAGTGATCAGGACGCTGATCCCACTATCGGAAAGTTGCTGAATCACACCTTGTATTGACTGCACAGTCACAGGATCGATACCAGCAAACGGCTCGTCCAACATGACAATCTTTGGGTTTGAAACGAGGCACCTAGCGATTTCGAGACGCCGACGTTCGCCACCACTCAAACCACCAGCTCGACTCTTTCGAATGTGAGTAATATTGAACTCCTCCAACAACTCATTCGTGCGGCGTTTTCGAGTCGCACGGTCGACACCAAGCAGTTCAAGTAACGAAGAAATATTCTGTTCAACAGTCAGCTTTTTAAAAACACTGGGCTCCTGAGGCAAGTATCCCATTCGGCCATCTTTAGCACGACGAAACATCGGCCAATTGGTGACATCGCGTCCCCCCAGAGAAACACGCCCACGGTCTGGTTCGACCATGCCGCAAATCATCCGAAAACTGGTTGATTTCCCGGCACCATTCGGCCCTAGCAGGCCAACAATCTCAGCTTTTCCCACCGTCAGATTGACGCCATCTACCACGCGGCGGCGTCCATAGGTTTTCTGCAACCCGACTGCCTCAAGAATCGGCTGTGACTGCGTATTATTCAATGCGCTGCTCGATGGCATATTGATTGTCCGGGAGTCCATTCCACACACTTCCTTTGTCCTTAGCGGATCAATTTCATCCGTTTGAAATTCGGCAAAAACGGGATGGGTGAATTCCACGAATGTGGCCAGAACACCACCAAGGCTTTGCCTACCAATAAATCACGCGGCACATACGAGTCATCGGACCAACGCCAAGCATCCTGATTCACACCGCGTGGAAGTTGCTGCTGACGTTTGGTACCTGCCCAACAACGTGCATCCAGACTTTCTGGACTGTTGTCCCCCATGGGGAAAAACTGGTCTTCCTGAAGGACAAATCCCACCGTCCGGCGAGCACTCCAACCAGGAAAGCTATTCCAACTTGCAGGATCTGCCAGAACTTCCTGTATTTGCTTGGGTCTTGAGACGGCACCGTCGGTAAGTTGCCACAACTTATTCATGTCGTAGTCATAAATACCAAAGTCGCTTTTGGTGGTCGCAATGTAATACTTGTCTCGATGAATGCGCAGAGACGTCACCTTTGCATCACCTCCTCGAACAGCGAGTCCGACCGGCGCCCCATCCAATGGATGTTCGGGAAGATACATCGGGTGATCCTCCTCGATGGTTCGGAATTTCCGGGCGTCGAACGTTGTTGGCCGATCAAAATCTACCAAAGAGCCGTCGACCCAAAGCAGCAACTGATCGTCACAATTACTGAAACGAATATTGTGGCGTTCACCATTGGTGATGGAAGTTGCTGCTGTGGGTGTGCCAACACTGCCATCGTCGGATGGATTGAATGCCCTTGGCTCAACATCATCAATGGCCAAAGTTGCCTGACCAGTCGCGAGGTCAAAACGACAGCGGTACTTGACTCCTGCCTCAACCAACTCGAGCATCAATTCTTTACTCTCGTTGGATGTTTCGATCTGAGCTTCAAGCATCAAATCTCCAACCCAGTCCATACCGTCTCGTCCGAGTTCTTGTTTGCCTTGGTCGGCTCCACCCCAACGCGTCAGAGGGTTGCCAGCGCGATCAACGAATTGCCCGACACTTTCTCCAGACTTGAAGCTTGGGGCAAAATCACCGGAGGAGTAGCCACTGTTCATCATTCGCGATAACGCGTTACCGCCAGAACTAGACGGACGGGTCTGATACACTAAGTTTGCCGGAACAAGAACATACGAACCATAGGTGTAAAAATCGGTGATTGCCCGACTGCTGTACGGATTTACGTTCGCAAGCGATTCACCAGACCTTGCCGCTTCCCACTGTTCGTCGGTTGGCCAGCGGTGAAAATACCGAAGCCATTCAAAGCGTTCCGGATTACCATTCTGCAAGATAGCTTCTAACCCATCGCCAGTTCGCTCAACCTGCCAAGAATCCTGGGGAGGCGTTTCAGCTTTTTCACGCCATGGTTGCCAACGACTTGGATAGTTAGCTGTGATTAGATCTTCGGACTGATGGTCAGTGTTATAAACCAACTGACGCATCGCCAACAATTTGTCGGCTGGCTTGCGAAGGATCTGACTTTCCTCGTCTGTACCTGTCGTGCTTGCATAAACATCGCCATGTCTGATTTTGAGCGTCTCATTAGGGAGCCCAACCAAACGTTTGATGTAATTTTGCTTTGGGTTACCAGGATACTTGAAGACGATGACGTCCCATCGCTCTGGCTCGTTTAGCGTGTAGGTGAATTTGCTCACCAGAATACGGTCGCCATTGAACGTTCTTTCGTTACTCTCGTTCGCTAGATCTAACGAATTGACATAACGACAATTCGGACAAATCCCGGCCACGACCACATCATCAGTGTTGCTGCCAGAGCGTTCTCGACTGGCTCCCACCTGGAATGGCGTACCACACTCATCGCAAACAAGATCCTTGTGGGCTCCCATCAAAGTAGGCGCCATTGAACCCGTTGGGATCACAAACGCTTCTGCCAAGAAGGCACGAAACAGCAGGGCCAGAATGAACGCTACGACGAAGGCTTCAACGGTTTCCCGTTGAGCGGCAATGCGAAAGGATTCAGCCCGGATCTCAGCAGGGTCTCGAATATCCTCTGCTGGCTTACTTGCGGAAGTTTTAGTGTTACGTTTGCCCATGAACGGCTGCTGGAGTTGGTCTTGGGTGTTGATTGCAAATTACAGGGTTTGGCATCCTAGCTATTCTGCCTGTCTTGCGATACTTCGATTCGAGACACAGCAACGCGACAAATGGCCAAAACCACCGCTTTTGGTGCCTTTTTCCGCTCCCTAGCTCGATTTGCTCGCATTCAATCTTATTTCGCTTTGAGTTACCCGATATTTGCAGCCGACCGCCATTAAGCGGCATAATACCGCGGTGCGATCAAGCGAAGAGCAAAAAAAGAATACAAAGCGACCGCACACTGCAGCCCACCCTCAGCAGAATACAGCCCGACAACCACACACGTTGATCGAGGAATATTTTCATGAAGTGCGGCGACTCGCGTGGTACGACCAACAGTACGCAGCAATCGGGAGATCAGTTTTCGTTGATCCACCTGATTTCCCTCGCAATGCAACCTGGCCTTGGGCCATGCACGCTTTCTGCATTGCTAGAAAGATTCGGCACCGCTGAATCTGTTTTGACGGCTTTCCATCCAGAATTGCTTTCAGTCCGCGGTGTCGGAGAGCAAACTGTCAAACAAATTCATCAGGCAAGGAATTTAGATCAGGCCGAGGCAACACTACGGTGGTGCGATGCCCAACAAACCCAAATCGTTCCGCAGAGATCTACTTGTTTCCCGAACTGGCTTTCTCACCTTAACGACACCCCGGCAATTCTTTACATGCGAGGCGACTTGATCGCGGAAGATCAATTGTCGGTTGCAGTGGTCGGGACTCGGCATGCAACACCATACGGCATCACGCAAGCCAATCGATTCAGCTACGGATTGGCAAAGGCAGGCCTGACAATCGTCAGTGGGTTGGCTCGCGGGATCGATGCTGCAGCACACCGTGGAGCGATGGATGCTGGTGGACGCACAATCGCTGTCCTAGGCAGTGGACTCGCCAAAACTTACCCGCGTGAACACGAAACCCTTGCAGATGAAATATCACGGTCGGGAGCAGTGATCAGCGAATATGCCCCTCATTGCCCGCCCCGATGTGGACAATTCCCCCAACGAAACCGATTGATCGCGGGGCTAACGTTAGGAACGCTTATCATCGAAGCACCTGACCGCAGCGGTGCATTGATTACGGCAAGATTAGCCGGCGAACTGAATCGTGACGTCTTTGCGTTACCCGGCCCTGTCAACAGCCGAGCATCTCGAGGCTGCAATCAATTGATACGCGACGGTGCCATACTGGTGCAATCGGTTGAAGAACTAATCGACGAACTCGGCCCACTTAGCGAAGCAATACCAACGACAAGCGGCCGTGCAATACGAAACACCGCAGAACTCAATCTGAACGAAGTCGAAAACTGCGTACTGAATGCAATTGAGTCTACCGGAACATTGATCGATGAAGTCATTACAACCACTCCGTACACCACACAACAAGTACTTGCTGTAATCAGTGTCCTTGAGATACGTCGGCTGATTCGCCGACTGAGCGGTCAATATGTATCACGCATCTGAAACGTTCACACGATTTCGAAACCCAAATAGTGACCGTTCACTCTCTAGCAGAAGCTCTGAGCACTTGCATGCTTCTCGAAAGGGACCTTTCTTCACGTCGCCAGACTTAACAAACATAAGATTCACACATATCCAAACCGATCAAATACGGTAAGCGAAGTTGGCTAGCGAACGAGAGATTTCAGATAGCAAATGGTTACACACAGTTCCTATGCGGTTTCCATGCATAAAACTCAACGAGGAGAGAGCGAAGGAGATTGGCCGACGCTGGCTCTAATCAACTCCCTACATAGCAACAAACTTGGTCTGCAAAGACCAAGTAACTCACTGCGACGTTGATGCTGTGTTGCAACCACTACCCCGGTCACAGAAACTGATCGACTTGCACGCCCGAAACGACAGACTCAATCCTGCGCACCCAAGGTGGCTCAACTGCGCACCCAAGGCGGCTCAACTGCGCACCCAAGGCGGCTCAACTGCGCACCCAAGGCGGCTCAACTGCGCACCCAAGGCGGCTCAACTGC
>CAJXTM010000214.1 GCA_913061385.1 uncultured Rhodopirellula sp.
ACACGTAAGGAGTCGTCGGCAGCGTCAGATGTGTATAAGAGACAGGTTCAATGTCACGGGGCAGGTTGTCAGTCCCCACGGCTGGAACAAATGACTCGTGAATGGAGGTGACCTTCTCGTCCGACGGCAATTCTGGAAACACTTTTAAATCTGCTTGATCAAAAAGTGGTGTCGCAGCTGTGGTGATTAACGAATCGTCATCTCGTAGGTATCGATTCAGCCAGCGAAAAGCATGGACACGAAGCTCCTGTGTATCTTTGTGGGGACCTTCAGTGATATGAAGACCAAGTTTGTCGGTGGCGTCGTAGAGCTGGTAAATTTTCTTCGTTCGCGTATATACATCGACGACGCCATCGAGAGGGAAGATACGATCTTTGTCGGTGTTGGAGATCAGCAAAGGTCGGGGTGCGATCAAGGCTGCGACCATCGGATAGTCCCATTTGTAAGTGTTGACCATGTACATGCAATCACAGTGTCCCTCAACGCAGCCATCTACCACGTGGTTTTTCAAACTGGTAATTCCAGCAACAGGTACGGCAACTTTGATCCGTTCATCAATCGCTGCAATCCACCACGAATAAGCACCTCCGCCACTTCGCCCGGTGACACCGATTCGGTCACCTGCGACTTCGTCACGTGATTGCAAATAGTCCAGCGCGCGGACGCAGTTCCACGCCTCGACGCCGGCGGGCGTGTAGCCCCGGTTGTTCCACCACCACATCTTTTCTCGGTAGGTGCCGTGATGGATGCCTTCGATCTCACCGAGTTGAATCGTATCTATGGTCAGGCAGACGTATCCATTGCGTGCAAACCATGCACCATGATGTTGATAATGGGTTTTATTGCCCAGGCTGACTCCGTCGCGTTTCACGCGACCGTGTCCACATACATAAAGAATTGCCGGCAGTGGCGAGTCCTGTTTGATCGGGCGATAAAAGTTGCCGGTCACGTAAAGGCCAGGGCGTGACTGAAAATGAATGCGTTCAACGATCACGCCGTCGTTTTCGACAGAGCCTGTGATTCTTGCATTTAAGGGCGTGCGTTCCGGAAATGGATCCAGCCCCAGCATTTCAAGGAGTTGATCCTGGTACTGGTCCCGCCGCTCAGTCCAATCGCTGAGCGAGTTGATATCGGCAAAGGTCCGATTTGTGATTTCAGCTGTCTGTTCCGCAAAATAGGTTTCCGCAAGTCGGTCACCCTCGCCCGCAACGGTGGGATCCACCGCAAATGTAAGGCTGGATCCGATGAGCAAAATACCACAGGCAATCGCATAACGCATAGCATCTTCCTGAAAGGGAAATGGCTGGGGCAGGAACGAAACCGCTCAGGTTCGGGAAAACTCGGCGTATCCCCGCTGTACAGTCGTTACGTTGTTCGGCAAGTTCATATGGCGGCATTGCACACAACTGACGTTGATCGATTACAGTTCCAGAAATAATCTTGCAGGATCTTCGATTACATCCTTGATGACTTTCAGGAACCCAACGGCTTCCCGTCCATCCACGATTCGGTGATCGTAGGTCAGCGCTACGTACATCATCGGGCGTATCACAACGTTACCATCGACCGCGACGGGGCGTTGTTGGATTGAATGCAGTCCTAGGATTCCGCTTTGGGGTGGGTTAACAATCGGTGTGCTCAAGAGAGATCCGTAGACCCCACCATTGCTGATGGTGAAAGTACCGCCAATCAAATCAGTGGGTTGCAGACGGTTTTCACCTGCCTGACGGGCAAAATTGCCAATGGATTGCTCGACATCAGCAAACGACATCCGTTCGACATTCCTTAGTACGGGCACCACAAGACCCTTCCCGCCGCCAATGGCAACTCCAATGTCCTGATAATGTCGGTAGACAACATCGTCTCCGCGGATTTCTGCATTCACAGCTGGGTAACGTCGCAATGCTTCGACTGCTGCCTTTGCAAAGAACGACATGAAGCCAAGTTTTACACCATGTCTTTCCAGGAATTGGTCCTTGTATTTCTTACGGATCTTCATCACTGGATCCATGTCAATCTCGTTGAACGTGGTGAGCAACGCTGCTGTTTGTTGTGCTTCTACCAATCGTGCCGCGATTGTACGACGCAACATGCTAAGTGGCTTCACTTCTTCGCCACGTAGTGCGCTGTCGTTTGTTACAAGGCTGTTCTCGCTCCGGGATGGGGTTGGGGGGGGCGTTGGTGCTGGTGGACTTGATTTCTGGTCCTGAACAAACGCAAGGACATCCTCCTTCAAAAGCCGCCCGCCCGGGCCACGGGCTGGAACCTGACTGGCTGATAAGCCGTGTTCATCCAACAACCGCTGTGCGGCGGGCATCACAAAACCACTTGATTCCGATTTGGAGCTTGGGACTGCTGTGTTGGCTTTGGTGGCAGCCGCAGCCTGTGCCGGCTTTTCGCCTGGCTCAATGACTGCGATCACATCCCCAATGATGGCGAATTCCTCTTCCTGTTTGCTGATCTTTCTGAGGAATCCGGAAACGGGAGCTGGAATTTGTACCGAAGCCTTTTCGGTTTCAATCTCGACAAGGTCCTCCCCCGATTCGACCCAGTCCCCCTCCGCTTTTAACCATTGGCCAATTTGTACTTCGCTGATGGATTCGCCGACGGTTGGAACTTCGACTTGGATGGCTTCACTCACGGGAATGTCTGTAAAAATTGGGAAGTAAGAAGGGTGCAGGTAACGCACATTGTGTATCTGCTCAGGATACCGAGCTTGCACGCAAAAGTCAGGAATGGGGCGGTGATTTTGACATGGTGAACCATATCTTTTTTGCACACCACCAGCGGTTTCCGATTATTCGGGTCTGGTCATCCGATCTGACTAGCTCGATTCTGACGAGCTTGAGGGTTGCATCTTCCACGATGATCGCAACTTCGCACGAAGGCCAAATTTGAGCAAACGGCTTACTCGATTCACGAAGGCCTCGGTGTTGGTTCGATGCGATATAGGGGAGCTGTCGGGTAAATCGGGTTCGTGACAGCCGCTTAAAGATGGCAAACCCGTGGGTCTCGCAGCGGAAAAATGATGGCGGAGTCTGATCGTGGTAATCCGATTCAACTGACTGCAGTCGTGCTGCTGCTGGTCGGTGGTGGGTGGTACTTCCTCCACCATTACCAGATTGATGGCCTCGATGAAGTTTCCGTCTCATCCAAGCAAATCAGCGAAAACCGGGAACGGTACATTTCGTATTCCGATGTTCCTTCGTTCATGGAACCTGTTGATTCATCGATTCCCGACATCCAGGGGGCATCTGGTGTTCGTGCAAAAGCCACAAGTTTTGCGGTCGCGGAGCAGCCCGCCGCGGATTCTTTTGTCTCGGCCAGTCCCGCAAGATCGATTAAAGGTCTAAAAGTCGCTTCGTGGGCACTGGATGGATTTGGCCCGACAAAGTTGGCCAATCCTGCTGCAAGACAGAACGTGGCCCGTGTGGTTCGCCAGTTTGATGTGATTGCACTCCAGCAGATTGCGTCGATCGAAAGAGACTTGATCCCTCGCTTGGTGGAAGCCATTAATCAAGGTGATGGTCGCTACGATTTTGTGGTTGGACCTCCCACGGGTCCAGTTGATCGACCAGAGCAACTCGCTTTTATCTTTGATACGTCGCGTGTTGTCGTTGATCGGCGGCAAACTTACACGCTGGATGATCCTGAAAATCAAATGACCTTTGATCCATTAGTAGCATGGTTCCGAGGTGCTCAGGGTCCACCAGGTAAGGCTTGGACATTCTCGTTTGTCAACATTCGCATCGATCTAGCCCGAGCTCCTAACGAGGTTGCTTTACTACCTAAGGTTATTCAAGCGGTTCGTGGTGACGGCAGAAGAGAAGATGATCTTGTGATTGCAGGACTGCTGCAAGCAGATGATGCCTATCTATTGCCAACGCTGAAATCTAAGGCAGTGAAAGCAACTGTGCGGAATCGACCCACCGATATTTTCGGCCGTTATCAAACTAGTAATTTATTGCTCGATACCGGCTCAACGACAGAATACACAGGGCGCGGAGGTGTGTTCGACTACCTCGAAACCTTCAACCTAAATCTTGCAGAGGCCGAGACAGTGACAAGTCACTTGCCTGTTTACGGTGAGTTCTCGGTCACGGAAGGTGCAGCTTACTAGGCTTGTCGTTGACGAGCATTGTTTCGGTTGCTCCCAGTGGAGCAGTTTGCCAGTGGATTCACTGGATGGCTCGGTATTGCTGAACTCATGATGCCAGTCTGTATGGCATACGGATGATAGACACGCTAGAGAGTCTCGTCGCGTTCGAAATCGATGTAGTCTTCGTGTCACGTGTGTTCCCGTGACATCGAAATGGTATTCACCTGCGTGCTTGGTAATGGATGGCTGTTTGGCGGGAATGAGACCCCTTTTCAATACGTATCCGAACTTGTTGCTCAATTTTTTTAAGTAGTCGGCAAGTGGTCCTGATAGGCTTTTACCGTCAAAAAGTTTGTTCAAGTCGCAGTGTGAAATAGCCGTGTCACTGGCGGTCAATGAACACGACACAGCAAACGCGCGTGTCGGTCAGCAGGCACTGTTTTCACTGCTTGAACAGATTGTCAATCTGCACCGATAGGTGAAATGCATGAGTATGACAGCACCGCGAGCGTTGACGATTGTTGTTCCGTATTTTGATGGTTTGCTTGGAAAGTCCGTTCAAGAAGATGCGAAGTTGTTGGCTCAGGCTAACGATGGCAGCCAAGAAATATTTTCATTGTGGGTCAATCGAAAATTGATTGGGTCAGGGCTTTGGTCAATTCGAAAAATCAATGTCTGCACGCTAGATTGGATATTCTCGATTGGTCCTCCGTCGTGTGGATTCACAGCCAGCCTAGACGCGGGTCTGACAGGCGTTTGCGACCACCAAGGCAAGATCGTTACTTGGTCGGAAGTGTGGTGACGACGAAGTTTCGCCATCGTTACATCTCCTTGAACCCTTGTTTGAGGTGCGGTTTCAATCGACCGCACTCATTTCCGCTGAGCTGCCCGTCGGAGTAGGTGTAACGGCCTCGATTGGATATCGTGCAGACCCTTTGTTTCTCACGCGAGCGACTGATTTGCCCATTGATCTCAGGACGCTGGCACGCAGAGCCGTCTGGAGTGCGAACGTTTTTTCAAGCAGAAAAAACGGCTAGGGATTCTTCCCTATCTGCTCCGTGCGGAATCTTTGGAATCGCTGCGAAAAGTCATTCGCCTTCAAAAATAGCATTCTTAATTGCTTGGACGATTGATCGACGACTGATCGATGACTGTGTCGCACGATCGACGTCAATACCAAGAACTTTTCCCAGTCGAAGTGCTAAGTCCAGATCACGGACACCGTGGTATTGGTTGGTTGACTTGTTGGCAATGTAGATCGTCTCTGAATCCGTGTTGTATCCGGATTCGATGGCGTCAGACATGTCCTCGATCCAGTCCTGTGGAACGCCCAAGTTGCGGCACGTCTCTTCGTTCCAGATTTCGTCTCCTACACAAAGATTCAAGATGGCTAGGGCGCGATGGCGTGGAACTGACATGGTATCAAGCGTGGCAGGATTGGGGGTGAAATCGATCGAGAGGTTGCCAAATCAATCGGTGGTAACTGTGCAATTGGTTCAATTCGAAGTGGCTTGCCTAAGGCTGAGTTGCTGCGTGACGGTTCGCGGTATCTGTGAAAAGTTGTGTCTGCACAGGTTTGACCTGCACACAGAACACGAATGCGTGAGCGCCAGTGGCGTTGAATTCTACCCGTTGGACGATTCGGCTAGAGTTTGACGCGACTTCCGCGGTGGCTTTGCTACGAGACGTATGAGAGGAACCGTTTTACGCCCACCGTGGAAAGTTCGTTTGCCTGCAATGGTGTGATCGAAAACGAAGACTCCACTGCTGTTGCCACGGGGGGAAACACGGAGGATGGCGGGATGACCGCATTCCAGGCAGCAAACACGCAAGCCGTGGCTATCCAAGAGTTGGTGGATCGATTCCGCCAGCTCGCGATTCTGCTTTAGATTATCGAAGGATCGACCCACCATTTTCGAAAGTTGACCCTGAATCGCTAAACGGATCGTTCGCTGTAGGCGATTGAGTTCCTGGTCCAGCTCCAGCAATGCTGTTTCGGCTTCTGCGGGCGAGAGTGTCTGCGGAGCTGACATGCAGATATTTCGAACGTTCGGAATTGAGTGACGTGATTGGGTAGGGCGGGATTCTAAAAAGAACGTGACGACCGCACTGGACATGTTATACAATTTGTATAACATGTCCAGTGCGGAGGGCGTCACTGAGCGTTCGATCGCAAAGAAATTTCCGAAAAATAAGGAAATTCACGGGATAGATGAGGTTTTTCCCGCGTAGTTCAACGTGGCGGGAAAACCGCAAATTCACTAGTGTTCCGTTTTGTCCAATCCGTCCTCCCCTTTCGCACGATCGCTGAACGCCCATGTCGGTCAATCAACAAACCGTTGAGGACACCAAGGCCCAAATTCGAGGGCTGGTAAACGAAATTGCCCAGCTTTCCAAAAGTGGGGCTACTGCGGAGGAGTTTTACCCAGAGTTGCTCTCTCGCATCATCACAGCGTTAGCTGCTGCAGGGGGCGCGATTTGGTTATTGGATGAAGACCGGCAGCTCAATCTGCAGTATCAGATCAATGCAGAACCTGTCTCTTATACACATCTCCGAGCCCACGAGACCGAGGCTGATC
>CAJXTM010000215.1 GCA_913061385.1 uncultured Rhodopirellula sp.
AAAGCATCCGGAACGACACGTGAACGAGTTGCTGTGCATACGCTGCACCAACACGATGCGCCACGCAGCGATTTCTCCGCTGAACGTCTCCTGCACCAGGTCGGTGTTACGGATATTGGCCTACACGAGGGCGCCTTCACTCGCGAAGTGCTCAATCGACTCGACACAGCAATCACGTCGGCGATCAAATCCCCCACACCGCTCACGCATGTTGGTTGCGGAACTGCAAATGTCGAGAAAGTCGCGTCCAATCGGCGCATCCTTGGTCCTGATGGCAAAGTAACTGCAACCCGTTACACAACGTGCCGTGACCCTAAATTGCGGGCTGCCCCCGAGGGTGTGATTGACCCAGAGCTGAGTGCGATCTCACTCTGGAATGATCAAAAACTAATCACAGTCCTCACCTACTACGCATGCCACCCACAAAGCTATTATCGCACTGGCGTTCCAAGTCCGGATTTCCCCGGGATCGCTCGATTTCTTCGAGGGCAGGACGTACCCGATGTACTTCACCTGCATTTCAACGGAGCGGGCGGTAACATTGGGGCTGGCAAATACAACGATGGAAAAAACTCAAATCGGCTCACACTTGCTCGACGCGTGGCGGACGGCATGAAACGAGCGACCGACGCAGCTGTCAAAGTCCCGCTGAAGCCCAGTGACGTGAAGTGGGCTGTCGCCCCGGTATCGCTGCCACCAGCGAAACACCTGAAACGAGCTGAACTCGAAGAAAAGCTCGCCCAGTGGAAACCAAATGACTATTGGGGAAGTGCAGATGAGCTTGCTTGGCTGAATCGCTGTGAAGGTGGAAGTCAGATTGACCTCAGCTGCCTTAGCCTTGGTGACATCCGGATTGTCCACATGCCGGGTGAGTTATTCGTGGAATACCAACTTGCAGCCAAAGCCATGCGTCCGGACCTAAAGGTGGCGATGGCTGCCTACGGTGATTACGGGCCCGGCTATATCGGAACAGAAATCGGGTACAGCCAGGGTGGCTATGAAACGAGTGCACGAGCTTCCAAAGTAGACAAGAGCTGTGAAAAGGTGTTGATGGATGGAATGCGGACCCTGCTGACCGAAGAGAACCAAAAATGAATAAAAACGTGAGTGTCGCCCCCCGCAGTTGGGTGCGAAAGATCCTAATCCTGCCTGTGCTTTTGCTCGCCTGTCGCACAACGACTGCGGAAGAAGACTTCTCTGGCGAACTCCCACGCATCCCGGCAAGCACGCCGCAAGCAGCCCTTCAGACCTTTTCTGTTGTGAAAGGGTTTGAGGTTCAGCTTGTCGCAAGCGAACCACTGATTGCCAGCCCGGTTGCAATCGAGTGGGACGCGGAGGGCCGGCTATACGTTTGTGAAATGCGCGGATACAGCGAGGACCGCGATGCTGGTCTGTCACGAATTCGACGGCTTGAAGACACCAATCAGGACGGTCGCTTTGACAAGAGCGTGGTCTACGCCGACGGACTGCTCTGGCCAACCGCGTTGTTCCCCTACAAGGGAGGGCTATTCGTTGGTGATGCACCAAATCTCTATTACTTTCGCGATGATGACCAAGACGGAAAAGCTGACACTAAAGAGGTCGTGTTGACTGGCTTTGGTACATCGAACGTACAAGGTCTGATGAATTCATTTCGCTGGGGGCTGGACAATCGAATTCACATTGCTTGCAGCTCAGCGGCGGGCAAGATTGGACGCCCCGGCAGCGACAAGAAACTAGAAGTCCGTGGCCGTGACCTGGCATTCGATCCGGACACCTACGAAATAGAGCTCACCAGCGGTGGTGGCCAGCACGGAATGGCGTTCGACGATTGGGGGCGAAAATTCGTCTCTTCCAACAGCAATCACATCCAGCAGGTGATGTATGAAGATCATTACCTTCAACGCAACCCATACCTAAAGGCGCCTCCAGCAAGGGTTTCAATCGCAGCAGATGGACCGCAAGCCGAGGTTTACCGCACTAGTCCGGTCGAACCTTGGCGGATCGTACGGACTCGACTGCGTGTAGGTGGCCTAGTACCGGGACCGGTTGAGGGAGGCGGTCGGGCAGCCGGATATTTCACCGGTGCGACTGGTGTCACCATTTATCGGGGCGATGCATGGGGTCCCCAGTGGAAAGGGTTGGCAATCATCGGAGACGTCGGCAGTAATCTAGTGCATCGAAAAAAGATCAACACAACGGGTGCACAATTCATAGCTCACCGCATCGACGAGGAGTCGGAGTTCGTGAACTCCAGTGACATCTGGTTTCGCCCAGCCCAATTCGCCAATGCCCCAGACGGGACCCTCTACATCATCGATGTGTGTAGAGAAGTCATCGAACATCCGAAGAGCTTACCACCGATGATCAAGAAACACTTGGACTTGACCGCCGGTCGCGATCGTGGGCGAATTTACCGGATCGCACCCACCGATTACAAGTTTCGCCCGACACCAAACCTACGCAATGTTGCCACACAAGCTCTCGTCGATCTGCTGGATCACCCAAACGCTTGGCATCGGGAAACAGCCGCGAGACTGCTGTATGAAAGACAGAGTCCCGACAGCGCAGAAACGCTGAGTTCCAAATTCAAGTCAGACCCCACGCCTTTGGGAAGACTGCATTTGCTGTACGCAATGGCGGGACAACACAACTTGACGGCACAAACCATCATCGCTGCACTCAGGGATGGCCACCCGCAGGTAAAACGCCATGCGTTGAAACTCGGAGAAAACTTCGCTTCAGACCCCGCCATGGCCGAGGCGTTCTTGCAACTCGCCAGCGACCCATCACACGAAGTGCGGATCCAACTAGCATTTTCGGCAGGAAAGCTTCCATCCAATATTAAGATTCCGTTGCTGGAGCGAGTCATCGTGAGCCAACCTGGTGACCGCTGGCTAGAAACCGCTGTGTTGAGTTCACTCAATGAAGGTGCAGGCGAGTTGTTTGCGAGGTTGGTTCAAAACAACGATTTCAAATCAGAGTCAGCGGGAACTTTTTTGGCAACCCTTGCTACCCAAATCGGCCAGCAGAACGAACCAGCCGATATCGAAATCGCCATTGAACAGGCGTCGGCGTTACCCGCGGCAAACGCACCGTTCACACTCCCTGTCATTGGATCACTTACCACCTACCGAACACGCAACAATCATCACCTGCAGCGATTGGCCCAAGATGGTCGGTTGGATACGTTGGACATACTCAAATCGAATTTGGTCACTGCTGCTGGCATAACTGCTGGAGACGAACAAATTCCTGTTGCAAAGAGGGTCGCGGCTACCAAATCCATGCGTTTCGGTAGACTCGAGATGGTGTCAGCACCATTGACCAAGCTGATCAGCAATCGACAACCCCACCTTGTGTCACAGGCAGCGATTGAAACACTGGGTACGTTCAACTCACCTACCATTGCCAATCCGTTGCTCTCAGCTTGGAGCAAACTAAGCCCTAAGCTACGAGCAACTGCTACGGAAGTACTGTTTGCTCGCAATGATCGCTTGGGCAGGCTTTTTGACGCTGTCGACTCTGAACAAATTTCACTCGCGGACATTGGGACGCCACGCTTGCAAATCGCGGCCAAATCCCGCGACTCAAAGATTAAATCCAGAGCGAACACGTACTTGTCCAACATGGGTTCGGCTGATCGCAGTGAAATACTCGACAAGTACCAAGCCGCACTCACTCAGGATGCTGATTCCATAAGAGGCCGCAAACTCTTCACACAGCACTGCTCCGTCTGCCACAAGATCAACGGAGTCGGACATGAAATTGGACCTAATCTGGCGAGCATTCGAACCCGTGGTGCCGAGACAATCCTTGCGAATGTCATCGATCCCAACCGCGAAGTGAATCCACAGTACCTCAATTACGTCCTGCTAACACAAGACGGGCGAGCGATGACCGGAATGGTAGCTTCAGAAACCGCTAGTAGTGTGACCTTGCGTCGTGCTGAATCAGCAACCGACACCGTTCTGCGAGTCGATATCGAAGAGCTGAAAAGCACTGGACTTTCTATCATGCCAGAGGGAATGGAAAAGTCGATCGACGTTCAAGCGATGGCAGACATCATCTCGTACCTGATGCAGCCGTGACCGCGCGAGCGGCTGTAACGAGCAAAGGGAATTCGGTGCGTTTCGAATGCCCCCCATGGCTGAATCACCGTACCTCCAAGACATCACAAAGCCACTCAAAAGACGCTAAGAGACTAAACTACCGTCAATCCCTGGCGGCAAACAGGTTCAAGAAAAATGCCGCATAAATGGTGAACGTCCCTGCTTGATTTTGCGGGAAGCGTTCAAGCCACACTGAGTGAACGACATCGACTCATGCCCCAAGAGACTGCTCGCGTTTCGAATCAATTTAATGACGTCGTGAGCGAGACCGCAGCGGTCATGTCACAGTGACTTGGCCCGCTTGCTTGAATACTCGTAGCTCGAAAACAAAACGCGATAGCCTTCTCACCCGGCTTATGACGCTGGTGTAGCTGGACTATCAGGTGATGGTGTACCTGGTGCTGCTGCACCGCCAGGTCCATTGGGGATGCCGGGTGCTTCCGCACCGCCAGGTCCAGCTGGGATGCCGGGTGCCTCCGCACCGCCAGCAGCAGGAGTACCGGGTGCTGCTGTGTTACCGGGTGCTGCTGTGTTACCGGGTGCTGCTGTGTTACCGGGTGCAGGATTTTTCGGTGCATCCAAGACATCATCTTCCATCGAGAACTCTTCTTCATCAGCGGGCTTCGCTTGATTGCCCTCACCACTTTCGACATTGGCCAACTCGGCCAAAACGATGACTTGCTCATCGAGCCCTTCTAGAAACTTGGTCCGATCGTCCAATGCTTCGCTGTTGAGTGCAGTGATCACTTCCTCCAGTTTCACCACCCAATCTTTCACGACGTTCGCTTTCGCCTCCTCAACACAGAGCATCAAACCGCCACCATTTTTTGGTACACCCTTCGACCGTGAGCCAGTTGCTCCCATGTTGAGTTGCTGCAGGACTTTGTTGAGATATCGACGAGAACCAAGCACCTCGGCAGGCTGATCTTTGTATTCGGTGGTCTGACCGCCAAATCCCATGCCCCCCATGCCACCAAACGCATCGTCTTCCATTCCAGCATCGGGGGACTCATCATACCCTGCCCCCAATTCCATTCCTCCCATTTCTCCGCCCATACCGAGTTCGCCATCGTCGCCTTCGCCCATATCTGGTCCACCCGAACCACCGGTTTTTGACTTGCTCTCCTTGGGTTGCAAGACGTCCTCCGGTTTGACTGGTTGATTCTGTGTGGGTGGTGCGCGTTCAATTGAGTTCAGCCTTTGCACCTCTGATTGGAAAGCGTCGTGTGCCAACCGAGCCCAACGCTCCAAAACATCCTCTGGCTTATCAACCTGCCCTTTCAGACTGCCACCTAACGCTCCGATCTTGGAAGCCGAGTAGAGTGCAATCAATTCCTGCTTTTCAGGTGCAGTGCTGATACCGATTAACTTCACACCGAGTTGCTTGCCGTCATCTTCACTGGACCCAAGCTGCTGGAGAATATCTACTGCATACCGCTGTACGTAGGCATGAACTTTATCGGTACGGTTGACAGGTGTTTTCGAGTCCAACAACTCCGTCATCATGGTTCTGAGCTGAACCTTACCCGCTGGCGGTATCTGTTTGAAGCCAAGACCGACCTGCCTTTGGAGACCGAGCAAGGCAGCCACCCGAAGACCATCAACATTCGTTTCATCTCGGTAAACCTCAACCAACGGTTGCAAAGCAGCCATGTATGGGGTGGGCGGCACTCGGCCAGCTGCGTCTGCCGGTGTGCTATCAAGCCTTCCAAGGACCAAGGCTGCATTGATCCGTGCCGCCGGATGGTAATTCCCTTTTGCCAACGCGGTCATGGGAGGCAACAGGATATCTGCGACGGCTTTGCCTAAGTAAGGCTTACTACGTTGCGACCGAGCCAAGAGCGTGTTGACATCCTTCATTAAGGGCGTGAGCTCTTTCATGGCATCTGGCCCCGTCATTTTGGCTGGCACATACCGCCGGAAGTAGGCCTGTACCAAGTTCACGTTGGTATTTCCGCCAGCGCAATAACTCTTTGCGGCAGCGATGACACTGGCCTCCATACCCTCCTTTGCGAAGCCTTCGTGCATCGGAACTGATTTGTAGGCCGCGTTTGCCGCCGCCTCATTCTCTTGGGCTGAGACCTGCACAGCATACAAGCAGAGCATCACCAAAATCACCAGCAACGCAAACATCAGTCGCATATGAGACTTTCCCGACTTGCGTTCCATGGCGACAGCACCGGCCTGGCTTTTCCCAGCCCGACTCGCTCGGAAATCGTTTCCAGGACGAGAATTCAATGGTTGAAAGCTCATGTATTTACACCGTTCGATTGTTGGCCGGCAGAAATGGGCCGGTAGGATGAGAAGCTCTACTTAATTATTCGCGAAAACCCCGGTCCACGTCAAACAAAATTCACGTTTCCGGCCACACACTGCGCCCGAAAAGACGGAATATCTGGCAGTTTCAGCAAAATACTACGCGTTCAGGCTGTCAACCGCCTTCCAAGACCACTTGCCAACCGCTCCAGCCACACCAACGCAATTTTGAGCAGCACCGCTTTCTAATCAACTAAAACCCTCCAAACGCTGTCTCTTATACACATCTGACGCTGCCGACGACTCCTTACGTGTAGA
>CAJXTM010000216.1 GCA_913061385.1 uncultured Rhodopirellula sp.
CACGTAAGGAGTCGTCGGCAGCGTCAGATGTGTATAAGAGACAGGATGTGTAATGCGACACTACGCGAAATCCGAATTCTTTCAGTGTTGGATCCTTGACCGCATTTTGTCCCCCACGGGATCGGAACACAAGCGTGCGAGAAGGCATAGAAGAACCTGACGGCCAGCAGTTTGGGCCTAGAGTCTGTGCATCCTCCTCACCAGCAGACTTCGAGATTCTCGCTAATTCGATTCTGACGAAAGTTTCAACCTATAGCGTGACGGAGGAGCAGCATCTCCTTGCAGAACTTCGTTGTGCAGCTCTACTTGGACTCCACCGTTGGTGACTTGAGCCCGGCCAATGATCGGCGACGGTGACCCTCTGTCACCTTTCCGTGGGTGATAGACCGATACCGAAAGAGGCGTGGACGCTTTGCCGTTCACCGACGGCGGTTGAAACGTGACCTTGACCTTGGGAACGCCAGAGCGAGGAATTCGAGACGTAGCGTAGATTTCTACAAACGACGTAGAACGTCCGTTGAAGGAAAACACATCGCCCTCAAAGCGAAGAGCGCCAACACGATGCTCTCTGTCGCGTTTATGATCTTTCAGAAAACAGGCGAACCACGTGTAGGGTTGGCCTTTGAGCCTAACGGTATCCTCTCTTCGCAGTTCCCAGGTATAGGTTCCGGACTTCCATCGTATTGGCTTGCGAACACTCACAAACTCGCCTTCATAACCGGCACTTTCGCACAGCCCACCGGCAACCGGTTTTGCGGCATCGATACTGACAGGTGCGCCGCCCCATCGCGAAAAAATTGCCCCTGGACCTGGATGCACTCGTCGCCGTTCCGTCGGGGATGGCCAACCGTTTACATTGGATTGAATACCGCCGTAGAACATGATCTTGTTCAAGTACTGACCGCCCATCGGGGCAATGTATAGGTTGACTGAATCTGGTACATCACGATCAACCGTGAACGTTACTCCGATCGTTTTGACATCAGGAACAGATGATGCGCCTTCCCAATAAAGGTCGGTGGTGTGCCAGGGGAGTCTTACACCATCAGAGGCAACCTGCTTTATTTCTGCTTCCTCACCCGTTGCAACTGACAACAGACACACCGAAAAGAGGTAGCTCGTGGCTGGATTGATTCTGATCATTGCTTGACTCGGTCGGGAAACAACGGACTGGCAAGCGATCAAGTTTGTCGAATTTCCGTAAGGAAATCAAGATTCGGGAGGTATTCTGCAGTCGTTCATGGTAGGTAAAACTGCCATCGTCAATTTCACCATGCATTGACGCCGACCATGGTTGAAAACTTGAGTTACCATGCCTGCCACACCTCCTCGCGTGTCTTGACGGCAACTTCTGCCGTTGCGTGATTCTCACTAGCTCATAGCGGGATTGCTGAATTGCCGACATCGTTCAAGATGAATCGCAATGGTGGCGTGGCACAGGTTTGAAAATCAACGCGGCAACGCTTTTGGCAGTCAAGGACGGTAAGCTCCTTACGAAGAACGCTCTCTGCCCAGACTACCTCCAGTTCTTTTCAGTGCCGTACTTCTCAAGCAATTTCGTTGCCCGTTTCTGAGCTTTTGACAATTGCTCCGGCGAAAGTTCACCACCCGCGTCGTCTCGCCGCTTCACAGCATTTGTGTAGCCACCATCCGCAGCGATAGAGAACCATGCGTATGCTTCAACCATATCCTGTGGTACCCATGTACCGTTGGCATACATTCTTCCAAGGTCGAACTGAGCTTTCTCATCCCCCTGATAAGCTGCCTGGCGGTACCAATTCACCGCTTCCGAGTCGTCCTGTGGCACACCGTGACCGTTCTCGTACATTGCCCCCAAGTCGCGTTCAGCCTCCGCAATCCCGTATTCCACCGCCATGCGGAACCCCTTCACCGCTTCCGCGTAATCCTGTGGCACAAATTGGCCGTCGCGATACATCACACCTAGTTTGTAATTAGCAAATCGCTCACCCTGCTCTGCTGCCAAGCGATACCACTTCACCGCTTGCGCAAGGTCCTGTGGCTGGCCTTGGCCGCCGGTGTGGTACATCAAACCCAGGTGGTAAGACCCAAAACCCATCCCCTGGTCTGAAGCTACGCGGGCCCACTTCATCGCTTTTGCAAAGTCTTTTTGCTCGCCACTGCCGTAGTGATACATCCAAAGCAGTTTCAAGACAGCAGTTTCCTGCCCCTGTTCAGCCGCCAAGCGATACCACTTCTCCGCTTCCGCGTAGTCCTTTGGCAGGGATGAGCCAGCCTCGTACATCGCACCTAATCGGGCCTGAGCGTGCAGATACCCCTGTTCCGCTGCCAACCGCGTCCATTTCATCCCCTCCGCAGTGTCCCGTGGCACACCTCGGCCCCAGGCGTAACATACACCGAGCTTGTTCTGCGCTTCCGCATTCCCTTGCTCTGCTGCTAAGCGATACCACTTCACCGCTGCTGCGTAGTCCTGTGGTACGCCTTCGCCGTCGGAGTATTGGTCCCCTAGCATCACCTGTTCTTGGGGATCTGAGGAACACCCGCCCAGCAGCAAAAAACAGATAGACAAGTACATGCCGAAGGTTTTACAGATATCCATGCGTCTCCCACCTAAACCGAAACAAACGGTGCGCAACCCAGCGCAACAACAAGCGGTACACAACCCAACGCAGCGGCATGTAAAGTATGCACAAACCCGCCGCTGAAAAAATATCAACCCTACCAATTGCAGCCCTCCACTTGACTCCATTAACTTCCCTCAAACCAGAGAGCCGTTCGCCGAAACTGCCGACCAACGCCCTCCGTGACGCCAGCACGAAGCCACTAGAGACACGAATGTCCCACCCGAAAAGCCGCAAGAGTGTAGGTAGACGCAACGATCAGCCCTGCGTTTTTTACAACTCGGGCTAAGGGAGTGACCCAACACCTCGAATCAAATTGACTGACGAGTCAGTTCTTTGTCAGGCTTGTGGTTTTCTTTGACGCCAAAACCAAAGCTAACTCGTGCCCCCATCGTAGCTGACCCAAAATGTGCTCGGGTCACATAGCCATCAACTCTTGGCACTCATCTGTTCATGGCCCCCAGGTAGCCCACAGAACAAAGCGCTCAAAAATTTCCGCCGTGTTTACCCGGTAGTGTTCAACACCCTCCAAATGTACTCAGGATTCCAATCAAGTTCTTCCAGGTCATGGTTTTTTGTACTTGTCGATCAGGTAAAAGGCATCGCCACGAATCGACACCAGTTCGATTTTTGCCAAGCTTTTGGCTTGTGCGTCGGTGATCGAGAATAAGCCTTCCAGCGACAAGTATTTGAGCTTGCTCAAGCTTTCTGCCTGTTTGTCGGTGATGGACCTTAAGCCGTTTAAGCTGAGGCTGCGGCCACGGTTTTCACGAGGAGCAACATTACCGAGTATCTTTGCCTGTTCGTCGGTAATGGACGCTAAGCCGTCTAAACAAAGACCAGGAACACGAATCAGGCTTTCGGCCTGTGCATCCGTGATGGACGTCAAGCCGTTTAACATGAGACCACCCTCAACCCAACTCAGACCTTCGGCCTGTCCATCCGTGATGGACGTCAAACCGTTTAGCTGAAGATACGCCGTTTCGTACACACCCCCGCCTTCAATCCGTCCAAGACTTTCCGCCTGTTCATCCGTGATGGACTTCAAGCCGTTTAACTCAAGACCACTTTCAACCCGACTCAGGCTTTGGGCTTGTTCGTCCGTGACGGCCGTCAAGCCGTTTAAGCAAAGAGTGTCAGTGTTGTTACTCAAGCTCGCCGCTTGTTGGTTGGTCACTGACGTTAACCCGTTCAAGGACATTGAGTTACTTCGACCCAACTCTTTCGCTTGAGTATCTGTGAGTTGAGTGAGGCCGTCTAATTCAAGATTTCTTACATTTGCGAGGCTTTCAGCCTGTTCTTCCGTGATGGACGTCAAGCCGTTTAAATCAAGAAAGTCAACCTGACTCAGGAGTTTGACTTGTGCGTTGGTGAGGGAGGTTAAACCATTTAAATCCAAGAACGTTACTTTACTCAAGCTTTCGGCCTGTGCGTCCGTGATGGAAGTCAAACGGTTTAAATGTACCATTTCAACCTTGCTCAAGCTTTCAGCCTGTGCGTCCGTGATGGAGGTCAAGCGTAGTCGAAAGGAGGTGTCCCCACGATATTCCGGGGATGTCTTCTCCTTGCTCAAAATGTCTGCCTGCCGATCAGTCATGCTCCCTGAGGCGTTAACTTCCTTGATGATCTCCTCTGGTGTTTGCTGCGTCCAATGAATAGCCACCCCTACCAAGGCAAACCCAATTATCAACATTCCCAAGACGATTACCAGCGTGAGTAGATACTTGCCCATGAGCTGACTCTGTTTGCGGTGAGTGTTTTGGTGGTGCACTTGATTTAGTACGAGACCAACGAAAGTTTACCAAAGTAATGGATCCTTGCCTGAGTTTATGGGCGATGAACGTTTATCGACGCATGCCGGTCCCACCGCGGTGCCTGGCACCCAGACCAGCACAGGGTGCGTCCAGACACATTCAGATGCGGAGAGTTTGATGTGGTTTGGGGCGAGGACCTCTAGAGGTCCTCGCCGCCTGCATGAACTACTGGAGAGCTCACTGCGACTCGTTTATCGTCATGGCTAGTAACGACCAACGTAGCCACGACCACCTTGAAACTCGAACAGTGGTAGTCATGCGAGCGACCTGCTCATGCACGGCCGAAGGTCATTTGACCGACTACCACCTCTACCACTTAAGGCCGCAGTTACCACTTGAAACTGCGTAAAAATGCGATAGTCTGCAACAGTTCGCGTAAACGATGTTCATGTTCGTAAACCTAGCTGCATCAAGCCTTTCCACCACGTTTACCCCCGCGATTCTAAGCCTACTACGGAACCGCAGGTTAGAGGCTCGATTCCTCTGGGGTGCACTACCTCAAGTATTCCGATTAGGAATACACGCTATTTACGGTCTTTCGCGAGATTGGCTTCCGCCATAAACCGCCAAAACCTCCCCTGACCGCATCTGTTCGCCAACATACCGCCAATGAAAATGGCGGTTCATTCTTTAGGCAGGACGATAGCCTTGTTGCGATTCCCGCCTACAGTTTCGTAGTCGCACAGGATACCCAAGAAGAAGTTAGTGATGCAGCAAGTGTTAATTTTGCATGTATCAGCGACCGTATTCTTCACCTCTGTATAAGACACGATTTCGGCTTCTGGATGAGCCGTTCGATCGTCGGCTAAAATCTTCCAGCACAATAGGAGATTCTAGTCCTTCGCAACGTAGCCAATCTCTTCCAGCATCATAGCGGTATTAGGAACGGGCCATTCAGACCTGTCCCTTTTTGCTTCGACTGAGTCCCCTGCCTTGCAACACACAGCGAGCGAGTTGAGCCGGTTAATTAATTACCCGCACTTGAAGAATTGCCCGACTTGGGTAGCACCCAGTCAGCTCGCGGAAAGTGACACGTATAGCCGTTCGGATAGCGTTGAAGATAATCCTGGTGATCTGGTTCGGCTTCCCAAAAATCGCTTGCGGCGGTGACTTCCGTCACCACCTTGCCAGGCCATTTCCCGGATGCCTCAACGTCAGCGATCGTATCCATCGCAACTCGCTTCTGCTCATCACTGGTGTAGTAAATCGCCGACCGGTACGACGTACCTCGATCATTTCCCTGACGATCCAATGTGGTTGGGTCATGAATCTGGAAAAAGACTTCGAGCATTTTCCGATAGCTTGTTTCTGCAGGATCAAAGACGATTTCGATTGCTTCGGCATGAGTCCCGTGGTTCCGATAGGTCGCATTTCGCACGTCACCGCCGGTGTAACCAACACGTGTGTCGATGACCCCCGGCAAATCCCGGATCAACTCCTGCATGCCCCAGAAGCACCCACCGGCAAGCACTGCCACCTCTCTTGTCGCTGAATTTGTATTCACTTTTTCATCTCCATGCGTGGTGCCCTCGAGGGACGGGTTGGTTTCGTTTGGAAAGAATGCCGCTGCGTAGTCTTCATAGCCTTCCGCTTTTAGTTTGTCCGCTGGCACGAACCGCAGCGAAGCTGAATTGATGCAGTACCGCAAACCAGTTGGCTGGGGTCCGTCGTTAAATACATGCCCGAGGTGCGAGTCGCCAAACTTGGATCGCGCTTCGATTCGTGTCGAGAAGAGCGTGTGATCAGCCTTCTCGACGATGTTGCCGCCATCGACGGTCTGGAAAAAGGACGGCCAACCAGTTCCAGATTTATATTTTTCCTCTGAGCTGAATAATGGCTCGCCCGAAACGATATCAACGTACAGGCCTTCCTGCTTGTTGTCCCAAAACTCATTTGCGAACGGTCGTTCCGTTCCTTCATTTTGAGTTACATCGTACTGCAATGGGGTGAGCATCTTCCGCAATTCAGCATCATCAGGTTTCTTAAACCTTGCCCAAACGGTGTTGGTGGAAACGTCTACCGCTGATTGATTGTTCGCCGAACGCAGCGTGGACCGAGGCTGTCGCCGGCTGGCTACAAAGATTGCCACTGCCACAACTGCCACCGCTACGAACGTTAAGACGACTTGAGTGCTTCTATTCATCGTGATTCTCCCGTGCCACCGTGCGGTTTTCGTGACCGCTATGGTTTCTCGTTGACGCTGTTTAGTCAGGTTGCAAATTAGATATCTAGGTCATGCTAGCT
>CAJXTM010000217.1 GCA_913061385.1 uncultured Rhodopirellula sp.
TGGGCTCGGAGATGTGTATAAGAGACAGATCAGCGTGTCCATTGATCCGACCGCTGAAGGCTTGCAGCGAATGAATCAGTTTCTCGCCTCAGTGCGTGGACGTGTTCAGCCTTCCGATGCCCGCCGTTTGGCGAGTGGTTTGCAGCAAAACCTTGGCTTGCAAAAAGTTACCTTCCGCGGTATTCCAACATCGACACACTTTGCCCGCGTGTTGGTCGAAGCCGACTACCGCATGAAGTTGATCGGGATTGGTCTCGAGCGTCTGCCTGTACCACTGATGAGCTACGTCGAGCGAGCCAAGCCAACGACGGTTGCAGCGAATGCAATGGAGCGTTGGTACTTCCAGCCTAACTATGACGGCATCGCTGTCAGCGAAGACGGCTTCGCAATGAAGATCAAAGAAAGAGGCGTTCAACTGGTCGGAGCCAATGAGCGAGTCGCCAAAGGTGGCCAACGAGTTGCGTCTGGGCGAGTCAACCGAGCAAGTCAGGCATTCTGTCAGGAATTCACCGACAAGTTTCCTCAAATCGCCGGAAAAGTGCGTATCTACGCTGAGTTAAGACAATTGATCGATGTCGCTATCGCCGCGGCTTATATTCAGCAGCAGGACTTTTATGGTCAGGCCGACTGGAATATGCCTGTGCTGATGAACGAATCGAAAGTGAAGGTTGAGACTTATGTCGCTCCATCGCAGGTAGCGACGGCAGTGAATGCGATCTGGAAGGGGAATACGCTGATGACGCCGCTTGGTGGCGGTGTCAATCTGCAGCCCAAGTTGGCAATTGCCCGTGACCGCGTCGTCGTTGATACCGGCGGCGACAACTCTCGCGTCAAGCAAACAGCTGGCCCCTCCAAGCTTGCCGACGGTCAGTGGTGGTGGGACTGATCCCATGCTTTGAATCTATTTTTAACTTCAAGCGAATTTTGAACACTGCGGAACGAGGCATACGTTCCGCAGTTTTTTTGTGGGTATGCGAGCAGTGATTCGTTGTTCTGCTTTCCGTGGGGCAACAAAATCTCCTGGGTAGCAAATTCTGCGCTGTATTGGAGTGTTCTGGCCGACATCAACGCAGCAGTTTGGTATCGTGCGGTGAATGCCGCTGGGATCTTGTGATATTCCAAGAACCCTGGCAATTTGCATGCGAATCGCAGCCGATGTGAATCCCCGTTGGTGCGGACTGGTCGGCAACGGTGGTCAGCAACGGTGGTTGCTGCGAAACGTTAATGGGAGAGGTCGCCGAGGAGGTCCGATGAGTCATCTTGATCCTGAGCAATCCCTTCGCTTGCATGGTGGTGATTGCCGATTGTTATTGGTCCAAGACCAGTTGCAGCCCTGTCCTTATCTGTCGGGTGTCACCGCCCGGATGCCCTTGCGGTTGCCTGTGGGACCGGTCAGTCCAAGTGTGACGGATCAGTTGTTAGCGATGGGTTACCGACGAAGTGGTGACTTTGTCTACAACACGGCCTGTCCGACTTGTAAAGAATGTCTGCCGACTCGGATCGAAATCGATCGTTTTCAGCATACTACCTCCATGCGTCGGGTGATGAAGCGGGGGAACCGTGACTTGAAGTGCGAGTGGGGAAAACCGCGTGTCGACGCCAAAAGAGTTTGGTTATTCAATCTTCATCGACGTAAACGGGGGCTCAGTCAGGGAGTTGGCGAAGTCGATCAGGAGGGCTATCGGATGTTTCTGGCCGATAGTTGTTGTGAAACGCACGAACTCGCAATCTGGCTGAACGAGGAGCTCGTGGCTGTTTCGATCGTTGATACCGGTGCGATCAGTTTTTCGGCTGTTTATACCCACTTTGACCCTCATGCAATGAGATACAGCTTAGGGACCTATGCACTCCTGCGGCAGATCGAGTACGCCATCGAAACGGGACGCAAATACCTTTATCTCGGTATGTATGTCGCCGAAAACCGGCATCTGAACTACAAGGCGCGGTTCCAACCACAGCAGCGTTTGATCGACGGCGAGTGGCAGGAAACCACCGATTTAGGCGGTTGATCGCCGTTTGGAACGCGGGGTTGCTGCATGGCTCTGATGCCGCGTGTAATTTCTGATTGCATCGTGATGAAAGAAATGGCGTGCCTTGCGAGCACCGGTTTCATGAAAAAAATCGATCACAGCACCTTGCCGCGATTAAGTGCCAGCATAGCGGCCTATGTGTAGCTTTCTGAAACACCACTGCTGTAGCATTCTGCTGCGATTTGTTCGTTGATAACCATGATTAAGGAATGGACCGTAATTTGCTCCCCTACTTTATTCAAAGAAATTTGAATGATCGATATGCAAACAAACGTTAAAACCTGGAAAACGGGAAAGTTCAAGAGCGGTGTACTCAGCCTGTGTTGGTGAGCAACCGCAGCTTTCATCTTCTCTTGGTGATTTTTCCGACGTCTGGTATCTGACGCGTGGGTTCTAGCGTGACGCGTTCGGTGGCAGCAACAATGTTAAGTTGGGTAGCGGTTGCCGTAGTAAACGCGGTGGTAACCGGTAAATTGGTCGTCGAATCAGTCGACGAACAAGCCAGTGCCTGTTTCTTCACCCGCTAGTTCGTTCATACTGACTATCCTCGGCGCTGTTCTTTGACTCTGAACACTGGACTCCTGATGTTGCACTCTTCTCTTTTTCGCAACCACGGCTTTCGCAACCACGGCTTTCGCAACCACGGCCTGAGTGACTACGGCGTCTTTTTTCGTTGTGTTGCTCTCCCACTTCTGATCGCATCTTTAGCTTGGATGAGTTCGGAATCGCATTCCGAGGAGGTTGATAGTCCGGCGGTTGCAGGCTATCTCGCTGCTGGGGAGTTTTCGTCAGCTGCGGACATGGGGCTTCAGTTACCGGTAAGCCAGCGGGATTTTGTGCTTGCGCAGGTGGCAGGGGCTCAGGGTAGCGTTGGGGAAACCAGTGCGGCGAACGGTACGATCCGGGGCATCGAGTCATCCTTCAGTCGTGATGATGCCATTGCAGGGGCGGGTGGCGGCAGTTTTGCAGATTTTCAGTCATTGATGGACCTGATTCAAACCACAGTCGTTCCTGACACTTGGGAAGCCCTCGGTGGTCCCAGCAGTATGTCACCTTATCCTCAGGGTGTTTATGTCGATCCAGCAGGAACGGTATTGGAATGCGAAAGTTTGCCCGTAGATGACGGGCTGGCAGAAATAAAAGCACTTCTCGGCGATGCGGATGGCATTCAGGATACGGAACTCGCGTGGCGTCAATCAACGAAAATGCGATGTGTTTCCTTGCGACGTTTGCTCGATGCATGGACGGAAAGCCGCATGCGGGGAGCAATGCCCAGTGAGGCCATGATGCAAATGGCAGGTTTGTCCCGAATTCAATATTTGTTCATTGACGAGAATGACATTGTGCTTGCGGGTCCTGTTGGTGGAATTGAGACACGTGACGGCTGGCATGTTGACCGTGCTTCTGGTTTAACGACGTTACGTTTTGACTTTTTTCTTGCCTGTCTTGCTTCCGCTACTGGGAATCAGCCGTTTGGATGTACGATCGATCCGACGACCCAAGGTTTGCAAAATGCAGCCAAAGTTGCAGCGGCCGTTCAATCTGACAAGTTGCCGATCGGAAAAGCAGATGCGGCGATGATTTCTGCGTTGGGAATGCAGCGGGTCGAAGTCTTTGGCACGGCCGGTGATACCCCAATGGGTTGTCTGATGGTTGAGGCCGATCGTCACATGAAGCAATTGGCGTTGGGGCTGGTGCCGATGCCAGAGGGAGCACGTAATTACTTTGACGTGGTCAAGGCGAATCTTGATGCAGGTGTTCCGAATGATCTTCTGTTGAGGTTATGGTTCACGTCTGCCCCACGACCCGTGCGGGCAGATGTTGAGCGGACGGTCTTCGAACTGGCAGGCACACCTATTCGCTTGAGCGGACAAAATGAGCATGCCATGGCAAGCGGGCGGCGAGGGAATGTCACTCGAGATCCGAGGTCAGAGGAGTTTGTGGAAGACTTCAACCGAAATTGGCATTCGATCCGCGGTACCTACCCGATCTATGGTGCTTTGGAATCGATTTACCGAACAGCATCGGCAGCTGAGTTGATGCATCGCTTCGCCGATTCGACGCGGCAGCGGGCCCTGTTGGAATCGTTAATCAGCAGCAGCCCTTCCTCGATGTTTCAGATGACCAACCCTCGCCAAGTGATGTCCATTGCTGTAATGAATTCCATGCGAAAAGGTCGCAGGACGCACCATGTATTGCTGGCCAGTGGTGGTGTCTCCGTCAATGCAAAGCAAACATTGGTCTCCAAAATTGCCGATTATCCTTCATTGTCTTCAATGAATCGACCGGCAAATGATCCTCCAAAGTTGATTCACAAGTGGTGGTGGAATATCAGTCGCTGAGTTTCTGACCGCATTGGTCTGTCGGATATGTCATGTGCCGCATGAAACGTGGCTTGTCAGCGAGGTGTTTTCTCAGAACAGTCGGCAACGACGCTCGTTTCAGCTGATTTCCTTGCGTGCTACTTTCCTTGCGTGTAAGTTTCCAGTCGCGTGCGTTTGTGAATGGTTATCCCGATTCATGTTTTTCTTCGACTCTGGCTATCGTTGTTGTCATGTTGCACCCTGCTTTTTTTCGTAGCCAATGTGCGTTTCTTCATGCCAATGCTTTGCCGTTGGTTCTCGCGATCTTCTGTTTTTCATTGATTGAGGTATCGCCGGCGGAGGAGTTTGCTTCTTCGTCGTCGGTTGATCAGCAATCCTTGCCCAGCGAGTTTCGTGCTGCTCCGATACAAGTGCCTGAGGGTTTCTCTGTTGAATTGGCCGCTGGTCCACCCTTGGTCACTCATCCAACCATGGCGGCGTTCGATGATCGGGGGCGACTTTACGTCTGCAACAACGCAGGGGTGAATATGAGCAATCAAGACCTGGAAAAGCAGTTGCCAAATTCCATTCGTCAGCTGATTGATGAAGATGGCGATGGGCGTTTTGATTCCTATCGTGTCTTTGCGGACAAAATGACTTTCCCGATGGGGGGCGTCTGGCACGATGGGTCGCTGTATGTGGCTTCACCACCGAATATCTGGCGGTTGACTGATCTGGATGACGATGGGGTCGCAGACCGCAGAGAAGCAATCGTCAGTGAGTTTGGCTACAACGGAAATGCTGCCAGTATTCACGGTTGTTTTTTCGGCCCTGATGGTCGGCTGTACTGGACGGACGGATATCACGGCCACGAGTTCAAGGATCAACAGGGTAAGGTAACAAGCAAGCGAGAAGGTTCCTATCTATTTTCCTGCCTTCCGGATGGTTCGGACAAGCGGATTCATTGTGGTGGCGGGATGGATAATCCCGTGGAAATTGATTTCACCGATACCGGGGATATGTTGGGAACCGTGAATATTCTTTACACGCGTCCCCGGGTTGATTGCTTGGTGCACTGGTTGCACGGTGGTGCGTATCCCCATCGTGAACGCGTGCTCGATGAACTCAAAGTGAGTGGTCCGCTTTTGAAACCAGCGCATCGGTTTGGACATGTCGCTGTATCTGGAATGACACGGTATCGCAGTGGGGTGCTTGATCAACGCTGGAGCAATGACCTGTTTGTAACGTTTTTCAACAGTGGCAAGGTTGTGCGACTCAAGACACGACCGAGTGGTTCCACCTATGAATTCACTCAGTACGAATTTCTGAGTTCGACCAGTCGCGAATTTCATCCGACGGACGTCTTGGAAGATGCTGATGGGAGTTTGTTGGTGGTCGATACTGGCGGATGGTTTTATCGGGGGTGTCCTACGTCGCAATTCGCAAAGCCAGAGTTGCTTGGTGGTATTTACCGCATTCGACGTAAAGGTCTGGATGTGCAAACAGATCCCCGGGCAAAGCAGCTTGCAGATCCCCGAGGAAAGCAGATTGCTTGGGGCTCAGTAACACCTGAAATGCTGGTCAAGCGATTCGCTGATGCCCGGCATGTCGTGCGACAAACCGCTATCAATGAAGTGGTTGCACGTGGGGTGAAGGCGATTCCGGCGTTGCGTGCAGCTGTCCAACACCCTGACCCGCGTGTGCGGCGCAATGCTGTCCTTGCGTTGGGTCGTCTTTCGCAAGAACCAATGCTTGCCGAGACTGCGGTCTTAGCCTTAATGCCATCGCTTGGTGATTCACTGCCTGGGCTAAGGCAGTTGACCTGTCGCAGTTTGGGATTCAGTCAGTGCCCTGTTGATGTCGCTGAGATTTTCCCTTTGTTGCAGGACTCAGATCCGCACGTTCGTCGGCAGGCACAGACGACTCTGGGTATGAGGCGAGATGCAGCTGCCGTAGAGTCGTTGGTCAAATCGCTTTTGCGGGCGGATATCGATCGCAGTGAACAGCATGCAATCGTCTATGCATTGATCGAGATTGGAGATGTGCAGGCAATTCGAAAGGTTTTGGGTGATGGTAAAGCGGGTCGTGTTTCAAGTGCGTTGCAGGGGCAAAGCCTGTTGATGGCCGTTTCGCAGATTGATGATGCTGAAATGACGCGAGACGAGGCGATGGAAGCGATGTTTGAGTTTGATGATGCCGCGTTGCGCCGTGTGGCATTGCAAGCAGCTCAGCGACATCCCGAATGGGGTAACGAGGTATCTTCCATGCCTGTCTCTTATACACATCTCCGAGCCCACGAGACCGAGGCTGATC
>CAJXTM010000218.1 GCA_913061385.1 uncultured Rhodopirellula sp.
CGAGATCAGCCTCGGTCTCGTGGGCTCGGAGATGTGTATAAGAGACAGGAAGTAATGTGACCATGTGGGTAACTTTCTCAGGACGTTAGGAATGGTTTGATACAGAAATTCCAGATCATAATCTCGGCCAATGCGTTGTCCGTATGGAGGGTTTGTGATCAGGCACCCGAAGCGTCGTTTGCTGGTGACCGATTCCATCGGGGTTGCTTGAAAGTGAATGTCAGAGGCGACACCGGCTCGCTCGGCGTTTTCGCGGGCGGCCCTGAGCGCTCGAGTGTCGATGTCACTGCCTTGAAGTTTTTCTTCCAGCGGCCCAAGGATGGCTGCGTCCGCAGCCTCTCGTGTCGCTTGCCAGATGTCTGCGGGGAATTCGGTCCAGGCTTCACAGGCAAATTCACGCTCTAGCCCAGGAGCCATGTTGCGGCCGATCCGTGCTGCCTCGATGGGAATGGTGCCGCTTCCACAAAATGGATCCAGCAGAGGACGCCCCGTTCGCCAATAGCTCAGCAGCACCATTGCGGCGGCCAACGTCTCTTTCAGTGGAGCTTTAGAAATATGGGTTCGATAACCACGACGGTGCAAGCTGCGGCCAGTGGTATCCAAGGTTAACGTGGCGACGTCCTTCAGAATCGCGACGTCGATCTTGTATTCTGGACCGGTTTCAGGCAACTCGTTTATCTGATGGTCGCGACGCAAAGCATCGACCATCGCCCGTTTTACTGCTCGCTGGCACGCAGGCACGCTTGTGAGTGTTGATTTGATCGATCGACCGGTGACGGGAAAAGCAGCGTCGCTGGGAAGCAATTCGCCCCACGTGATCTGTTTCGTCGTTTCAAACAACGCGTCAAAGTCTGCTGCTGGAAATTCAGCCACCCTAATCAGGATCCGGTCAGCGGTGCGAAGCCAAAGATTGGCTTTGCAAACCGTCGAAGCGTCTCCCGTGAAGTGAATGCGGCCTGATTCGCCAATCGTGGACGCAATGCCCATTCCCTCAAGTTCGCGGCGGACGACGGCTTCGAGGCCGAAGGCGCAGGCCGCAATCAAATCAAACGTCTGGTGTTTCAAGGGAATGCCTGGCTTGCAGGATGTGGAAGCGTCACGAAGACTAAGCGAACGCTTGTCTTCTCATTCAGTTGGGAATCCACTGCAATGAGCTAGATGGCGAACAGATCACGATCGAGTTGAAGTGGTCGTTTCCTGTGTCATCAATCAAGATTGCATCGGTTTCCCAACGTCAAGCCTAGTCGATCTTGCTCGCATACGAGAGGGGATGGATCGAACGTTTAGGTCGACGCCCAGTGGCGATGATTTCATCGGTGGTTTTTGGCAACCAGCCGGTGTTGGTTTATGAGCGAATGCACCGTCAATCATTCTGGTTTTGCGATGCATGTGCCCAATAATCGACGGTTTGGTCCGAAAACTACTCTATTCTGCGCAAAACCCTTTCTGTTCAAACAGGGACTGCAATGGCAGTTGGCGATCGATGGGTTAGGCAGGTTTCAGCACGCTATTACGAGAATTTGGATTTTGTCGATGTCTGGCATGTCGATGTTACACGATTGATGTATTCGCTTTGATTGTTGTTGATCCGTTCACTACGAGTGTAGTTTGTTGCAGTGTAAGCACCTGGCCGAGTCATGCCGGGGGTTGGATTCTGGTGAGGCTTCGTCGTCGTTGCTTGTCTACATTAATTTCTGAAAGGTAAGCGTGGTGAAACAAGTCCAGTATTTAAGCGGTGCCATAGTCGCTTTGCAATTCTGATGGGTCAGGTTCAGGTGTTTGGGGCTGAAACCAACTAAGTGGGACATGGTGAGTTCACGGATCCGATGCTGGGGTGCAGCGATTTTGGCTGGACCTCGGCCGAGTGAATTTGAATCAGAACGGTGAATGTGAGTTCAATATTAGTGGTTTACCGAGCGTGGAATTCTACGCGTAAATCCTGCTTGGTACGAAACACTATTTCAACGTCAGGTCCTCGCCTGCGGAAGATAAGCCGAGTTGGTTTGATGATGTAAGTATCGATCTTGTGCTTGCCGAAAATGGCGAAAATACTACCCGCATTTCAATTTAGCGGAACGCTTTCGCAGTTGACGTCGACCAATGTGGCTGCAAAACCATACGCAAGTGCGTTGTATGCAAGGGGTGACGGTGGCCCGGATACAGGTTCGTTTTTTCCCAAGCCCAATGCTCAGTGCAAGCTGTCGCTGAAGGTGCAGTCCAGCACAGAGAATGCGGTGCCGGCCAAGGTGGTGTTCATTGGCGGGGGCTGGGGATTCGAAGCTGCCAATGCAGATCACCGTCTTAATGGTCTGTTTGCAATGGCAGATTCCAATGGCGACAAACAACTCAGCGAGAAAGAGATTCCAGGTAAACTGAGGGCAAGCTGGAAAGATTTTGACGCTAATGATGATGGCCGTCTATCACGAGTGGAGGCTAAGGCCATGATGTCTGCCAAACCAAAAACGCGTCGGCCACCTTTCAGCTCGTTCTCGTTTCCGAGTTTATTTGGAAATGATTGAGCTGCGGTTGTTTTAATCGCATTGACTGGTGTTTTGAAAACGTTTGCAAGGGGCAGTGCGAGGGATTGCCTGCGATTATTTGCAGTACATGATGCGATTCCGCGTTAGCCAAATTCCAAAGCTCGTTCAGTATCATCGTGTTCGACCACATCAGTGGTCAGTGTGATGCCCAATTTATCGGCGAGTGTTCGCAATGTTTCTTCGTTGTAACGTCGGCTGAATGTCAGGCATTCTTTTTTGTTGTCCTCAGTGAAGATTATAGAATGCATGATCCATCCCAGGCGGATATCCAAATCTGTGTCGGGTTCAATGACGTGCTCCCTTTGAGGTAGCCACCAACGAGATTCCTGCAAAATCCATCTCGCGGAATCATCTTCGCAACGCTGCAGTCGGAGCCGACTCTTGGGAGGGAAGTTTCCCAGTTCGCTGCGGTTGAATACAACCAACTCTGGGGTTTGTGGTTTTGCATGCGGTGGCCATAGCCGAGCAAGCACTGGGTCAAGAATCATGGTGCGATAGAACAGAGTGCGTCGATAGATCCATCGAAATATGATTAATGCCGCAATGAAAAACAATAAGTTGATAATCGTAGCCAAGGTGGGGCTGAATGCGTAAATCACCATCAAGCCAAGGCAAAGCGTCTTGTTGCATAATTCGAACAAGGCATCCAAAAAAGGAACGGGAGTTAGCCAAGCTAGAAATTCGAAAAAGAATTTGACGCTGTTGATGATCAGAATGTTGGTGATCATGGCAATCGCCAGAAAAGTGTCGAAACTCATGCTGAGGATGCCCATCTTTAGCATCGCAACTGGTTCGTCACCGGGGGTTTCAACAGCCGCAGTGATTTTGACCACTAACAGGATGATGATCACAGCGTAAGCTTCCAATCGATCCACGGCTTGAGCAAACGGCTTACTTACCTTGGTGAATCGAGGAACACTACTGATGATCGTCAGTATTAAGAAAGTAACGAAAATGGTTTCGCTTCGCAGGGCTCCGTTGGCACCAAGCATTGGGCTGCTGTTCGCCCACTCAGGACCCCACAGAGAAATGCCTGATAGGCATGTCACACCAAAGAAAGGTGACAAGGCAAGCGGCGTTAGTGGTCCCAGTAATTCGGTTAAGCCACTTGCTTGTATCCAGCCTGAGGTTGACGCAATGGCTTCAGTATTCACACCCTCAGCATCAAGCGGGCCTAATAGATTCTCAACCAGAGCCTGCGGATCTGCGGTCTGTGCTTCCTCTGTCGTTCCGGATACCTCTCTGAAACTTGCCTGCTGGCCCGGCGTCGTCCCTTCGCTGCCATTATTCGAGTGAATTGCTGTGTTGTCCTGCGCAAGGCCACCCATTTGAAATGAGGAAGGCGAGATGACTATGAAGAAAACCAGCAGGCACAGGAATCGATTCATCTTTTTTCTGCCACTGAATGCAGATTGACCAGAGTTGGGGAGCTGGCAACTGCGATGAGTTAGAAATGGAGGCGTTCAAAACGGAGAGTTTAAAATTAATGGGTGATGATCAGTTTAGATCATTGTGTTTGTAACGTCAGTCTTTGTTCACCTCAGGTGTTTGCCCGGTCCGCCCTGCCGCCCATCGCCGCAAACCTTCCAGTCGCTGCTTGCCGCGTCCGTAATAAGCCTCGCTCAGTGTGGCGAGTTGTTGTTGTGTTAATGCTTCAGAACGACGTTCCAGCAGCAGTGCATCCTGAGGGCGTGGCAGTTCAGCGAACAGATCCTTTTGGATCATGCTGTCAGCTACGGCTTTTCCAAGTATTTGATGGCCTCTTATCGACGGGTGCAGGTGATCAACAAAGAATTCAGGGTCAGCGATGCCGTCGGGAATTCGATTCCCGTTGGCATCCCTTTGGTCAAACAGGTTGGGGGTCCGAATGATGGGAATGTTCTGCTGTGTTGCAATTCGTACGACTGCTTGTTCAATAGCAGTGGTTGCTCTTAACGGGCAGACATCATGATCCTTGGCAGAGCTCAAGTGTTCCGTTGCCGCCATGATCCTTCCCTGTTCGTAGAGCAGTCGTCCGGCAATGTATTGGGCTCCGGCATCCAGCGGGTCGATTGACAGGCAATGATCGCAGGCTATCAGTCGTTGTTGGGCTGGTAACTGATTGTCGTTGGCAATTTTCCACAGCGTTTGCCATTCCTTGCGTTGTTTCAACGAAAGCTCGTTGGATAATTCAACTTTGAAAGGTGGCGTGTTGACGAGGTCGCAAGTTGGCACGCACACCCATAAAGGAATTTTCGCGTTCTTAATCTGATGCACCATCGCCAGAAACACCGTTTCAAAATGTTCTTCGACACGGTCTTTCCATTTGGGATCACGATGATACTTTTCTAGACCACCAACATGATCGAGCCTCGCATCAACCTCGGTTGGCATCTTTGCTGTGGGTGTCGTGGTAGTGCTGAAGCGTTCCTGTAACCACGAGACCATGCGAATGTTGCTTGCCATACTTGTTAGCCACGTCTGAATCCGACCTGCGTTCAGCAAAGCACCGTATTCGCGATCCTCTAGAAACTCATTGTGTCCGGTGTACAACACAATGGCATCGGGTTCGTGTTTCAGTACCTCACTAACAAGTTTGGAGACCCGATAGCTGGCATAAGAGATGCCACCAACATTGACTACTTCGAAGTCGGTTTCCGGAAACGCAGCTCGGAGCCGCATTTCCATCCAGATCGGAAAAGCAGTCTCCGTCGAAAATGGTCTTCCTTGCACCGTCGAACCACCAAGGATGAAGATGCGTTTGGTAGCCTCGTTTTTATTGGCTGGAAATGCCGCTGGCCGGAAGAAGTTCATCCGGTGTGCAGGGATTTTCCACTCGTTCGAGAAGGTATCCAGCTGAAATAAAGGTTGCAGTAACTGCAAATCAACATAGGGATCAACGGCTAAGTCATTGATCGGTTGTGGGTCGAAGAACCGTAAGGATGTTTCCAAGATTGCAAACGGTAAGAGTGCCATGCAGACGGTTGCTAGGGGCATCCACCATCGACCCTGCCGCGCGGAAGTGGATGAGCGATCCTTGTCAGAATCAGCGACTGACCCGCTGCCGGTTTGCTCGACTACATTTTCAGTGGAATCCATAATGCGGTGATCAGCCTTGATTCCAAGCGACACTGGCGATTCGTGTGTGGGTGGTGTGTCCAAATTGGCTGCTTTCCAGAAAGTCGCTTTTTAGTGCTGCTCGCAATCAGGTTTGCCCTCGACGGGAACGTTCCACTTCTGTTGGCGGTGAATCGTGGTCCGAGTGGCTTGGGCGTCATTGTTGGCGGTGGCCATTCGATGGACCTTTGGGTTCAGCATAACTTGGTTTGCTTTACCGCGGGCGGGCACCGAATGCTGGGCACTGTCAACGACTTGTCCAAGAGTGCTCATCTGTTTAGCATTCGCATGGTTAAGGGCAGGGTAAACACGGGGCAGCAGGTGCCCCACCTGCGGTCCGCTGGGTCGCTATCATGGGCGGTTGCAAACTTGGCCGATTTCACTGCCTGTGTCTTCAGGCGATGAGATCAGTTAGATACTTCATCCCTCGTCACATGAGTCGCGAATAGGGGCGGGGCTTGCCAAGGGGACTCGCTCTTTTGCCTTCTGACTCACAAAATGGTGTTCATGGCGAATACAGAACATATTTATTTGACGGGGTTTCGTGGCACGGGCAAGACGTCAGTCGGAACTTTGCTTGCAAGATCACTAGGACGCACGGTGATTGATTTGGATGGCGTGGTCACGGCTAACGCGGGGAAATCGATCCGCGAGATCTTTCAGGACGGTGGTGAAGCGGCGTTTCGGGAACTCGAAACCAGTGCATTGGAGTCAGTGTCGCAGGCAGAAAATGCTGTGATTTCCCTCGGTGGTGGAGCCATTTTGCGGGCCGGTAACCGAGCAGTCATTCGCTCGACGGGGACCTGCTTTTGGCTCGAATGTGATGCGGAAACCATCGCCCTGCGACTGCAACAGGATCAGGTCAGCGTCGAGCAGAGGCCAGCATTGACCACACTTGATGAATTGCAGGAGATTCGCGAGCTGCTGCAGGCTCGCCATGCCCTGTATCAGGACTGTCTCTTATACACATCTCCGAGCCCACGAGACCGAGGCTGATCTCG
>CAJXTM010000219.1 GCA_913061385.1 uncultured Rhodopirellula sp.
GATCAGCCTCGGTCTCGTGGGCTCGGAGATGTGTATAAGAGACAGCAGTTTACCTCTTTGCAGGGTTCCGCCAATTCCAACAAGAACCAAACATTAGGCCGCGCCCGCCCACTCAGCGTGATTACTGCGGATGACAAGGAATTACCGTAGAATTTGCTAACCATCGCTGGGACCTCAACACGCCAGCAGTCACACACACCAAAATTCCTCCGCGCCCTACGCCCCGCGTTCCAGCATATCTCTACAGGCTATTTCATGCTTTCTTTGTCACGCTGCATCCATTCTTTTTCAATAGCAGTTCTCTATGTTGCCACCGCCACCACCGCAGCGGAACCAGAGCGATCAATCCAGTTTAACTTCCCGGACCAGAATTTCGCCCAAGAGTTACTGGCTCAGAAAGACCTCTATATCGCGACCGCCAGCCCCTTTGATCGCAAAGTCAGGATGGGTATCGACACCGACCCCGGAACCAGCAGATACCTGAAGTTTGTGACCGCCCAAGTATTGCCATGGCAGCCCAAGCAACGCACAACGGTTCAGAAGTCAATCGTTGCTCTTCAGTTGCCACTCAACTCGTTGGCAATCCGCTTGAAATCTCCGGTCAACCTGATCCACACCACCGGCAAAGAGGAAAGTGGTGCCGCTTATACTCGGGGAAATGAAATCATCTTTCCCAGCCAGGAACTCGAATCAGAGAAGCGCCCACCAACCAAGCTATTAGCCCATGAACTGTTTCACGTCATTTCACGTCAACATCCAATTCTGCGAGATGAACTTTATCAATTGATCGGATTCGAAAAAGCAAACCCAATTCGCTTGCCCACCAACCTTTCCCACCTGCGCATAACCAATCCTGATGCACCGGTCATCGAGCATGTGATGCAACTGAAATTATCTCCAACCCAAACGGTCCACGTCGCGCCGATGTTAGTCGCCAAGTCCGATTTCAAAACCGATGGTCCCTCCAGTCTATTTGCGTACCTGTCATTCCAACTTATGCAGGTACAAGAGACACCTAACGGTTGGGTCCCAGAACTTGACAATGGATCCCCCATGTATCATTCACCTAATACAGCAGACTTTCAGCGACAGATCGGAAGAAACACAGGCTATATCATTCACCCCGAAGAGATTCTTGCAGACAATTTCTCTCTTATTCTTACTGACGGAAATATCGTCGATCAGTGGCTGACCGACAGGATGAAAATCGTGATCAAACAGTATTTCGAAAACCTCGACGCGAGGCAATAAACTCCATTCCATCACACAAGTCAAAGTCCATCCCGCATTGAACTGCCTCACCACCTTTTCACCCGCGAGAGTCCGAAACACGATTTACAAGAAGCAACGCACCCTCCAAGCTGAAACAGGCCCCGAGACCATGGAATCGAATCCGTACGAAGCCGCCAACACAATAAATCGGAAAGAAATCCAACATGGCACACTTGATGCAAAACCCATCCAATTCATGTTGGATTCCTATCGATTGATCAAAGATCAATACTTTATGTTATGGGCCATCGTGTTTGTTGGATTGCTAATTGGTTCACTAACGCCATTCGGGCTACTCCTTGGCCCCATGCTCGTAGGAATCTTCCTTTGTTTTCTTGAGCGAGAAGCCGGAAACAAAGTCAGCTTTGACCACCTATTTCGCGGCTTTGATCATTTCATATCTTCATTGCTAGTCACCTTGTCGATGTTTGTCTGCAACATGGTAATTAGCCTGGCAAGTCTATCCGTTATCGTGATTGCCGGGGTCGCGTTAATCGTGATGATGAACGCAGGCAACCGAATTCAAGACATACCCCAATTCCTTCTAATTGGCGGATTTGCAATTGCATACACGGTTATGCTTCTGGCTTCACTTTTCGCGTCTCTACCTTTCGCATTCGCATTTCAACTCATTGCCGAACATAATTTAAGCGCAGGTGAAGCCATGACCGCCAGCACGCGTGCAGTGTTGCACAACCTATGGCCCCTAGCGATAACATTCATCAGTATCAGCTTCTACGGCTTGATTGCAATGATGATGTGTTATCTGCCTGCATTGTTACTTGCACCCATACAAGTTGGCGCTGGATTCATTGTCTATCGCGAGATTTTTCCGCGGCAATTGCAAGCAGTAACACCGAGACCCAATGCGTCCTGAATCCATCTGAATTTCCCAGAGAGAGCGAAACGTCAACCGTGCATGAACTGTGTTGAACATTCATTGACACACACACACACTCTCTCTCTCTCTCTCAACCAAACTGCAGCAAGCAACATCCCCAAGGGGGACGATTTAGATCACGGAATATTAGCTCTCATGACCCCAATCTTCTGACCCGCCCTGGTCTGCCAACTCGCAGTTCGATAACTCAACCGCAACTTTCCCAATCCGAATTGTCCAAAAGTGGTGCTGATGGCACAAATTCAGCCGCGTCTCCGGTTGCAGAGAGAATCAGGAGAGCGCGGCTTCCATCGGTAAAGTAAGGATCGCCGGTCAAATTTCTTCTCGGATCGTCTGCTGGTGACGAACCACATCCTGGCACTAGGGCAAATTTCGATAGCCGACTACTATCCGCCAACGAGTCCACAACATAATCCCGAGATTCATCGACATCGGGGTCAATCCGATGCGTCGTCAGGTTCCACGTTTTCAGTGTGAAACGAACTCCGATATCACGGCTCACCTGACCAATCCAGACTGTATTTCCTTCCAATGTTAAACAACTTCTCCACAGACGCAAATGCACGCGTTCATTGATGCTCGCCCTCGCTCTCTGCAACGCAAGATCTTGCACTCTCCCGTGAACATACAACGAACTGACGGGCGAATAGCGATACGCAGAATCCAACAGAAATGCCTTCGCGGTTTTCAAACTAGTTGCCCAATTGATCGCCTCTGCGTCATCCCAGCGTGTTCCAAAACACTGCCGGACCAAATCTCGATTCCCAACGACGAGAAGGTTAAGGGGATCGCCATCACGACTGCCATGTTTGCCAGTTGTGCACTGTGGCTGGTCAACACTCCAACGCATCAACTCTGCCAACGTCACGTCACGAACGTCGCCTAGGTCATTCACTTCCTGCATCGGGCGAATAAGTAACCCTGGAATTTCCAACGAAAAATTGAATGACGCGACATCGCTCTCTGATACAAACCGCAGCACGAGACTTTTCAGCCCCTCATCCAGGCTTGTGAAGACGACGCCACTTCTGCTGGTGCCCGACGGTATCGTACCTCCACGAAGTGCATGTTCCTTGAACAACGCAGACATACGACGATTTGCATTTCTTGCAGTAATTAGCTTTGAAGGAAGCAACGGAAGCAGAAAAAGAAACAACCAGCCCAGAATTCCGAAACTTAGAAGTCTTCTTCCAACCGAGAAGTGATTTATCGACGCTGCCTCCAGCGGTGTGTAATAACACGGATCGACACTGTACAAGTCGAGTCGCTGCCCGCAACCAGAGTGGTTTTCGACCTCGATCCAGACGGGCTGCACCCCTCGCCGTGCTAAGTGGACACCAAAAAACTTAACGCTTTCACGGTCGCTGAGTACAGCGACCGAAACTTTAAGTCCAGCAGCCTGCTGCTGCTTCAACCGCTCCAGAAACGGGCGATCACTGGGATCGGGATGATAGTTCGTTGTCAGCCAACGCAAAGGTCGGGGTCTCATTGCAGCTTCCAAATGAATTAGGCAAACAGATCCAAACCAACTATCCCCAAGCAAAGCCTGAGCATCTCCGCATTCCGAGCCAACCCTGCACTTCCAAAATGCACCCTTGAACGAATCCAAGGGGAAACGGCATGTGCTAGCTGTCACTAGGAATCAATTTGTGGACGCTTGAGGATTCCTCAAGCCATCCTGCCATTGCTTTGACTTGACCGAAACATCACTGTCATCCTCGTAATGTGTGCGAAGCCTGTCGAGTTCCATTTTCGCCGCGGCGATCTGCTTAGCATAAGCCGGGTTCTCGTACTGATTGACCAATTCATCTGGGTCCTTGGCCAAATCATAAAATTCCCATTCATCAAACTGGTAGAAGTGCATCAGTTTGTAATTCTCACCACGCACCCCATAGTGCCGTGGAACCATGTGCACACTTGGATATTCATAGTAATGGTAGTAAAGACTCTTTCGCCAATCGAATGGTGTTTCGCCTTTGAGCAACGGTACAAGCGACATACCCTGCATATCAGCAGGTATTTCTGCATTGGCCATCTCCAAAAAGGTTTCGGCATAGTCAAGGTTCTGAACCAGTTGGTCGTTGTGCGAACCGGGCTCGGTTACACCTGGCCATTTTACGACCAACGGCATCATCATCGACTCGTCGTACATCCACCGTTTGTCGTACCAACCATGGTCCCCTACATAAAAACCTTGATCTGACGAATAGATCACAATCGTATTGTCACTGAGACCGAGCTCTTTAAGTGTCTCCATCAAGGTCCCCACGCTTTCGTCGACTCCCTTAATACAGCGAAGATAATTCTTGGCGTATCGCTGATATTTCCAGCGAACTAGCTCCTTGCCCTTCAGTTTCGCTTCATGGAATTCCTGATCACGGGGAGCGTAAGCGTCTCGCCACGCTGTTAACTGTGCCGGAGTCATACGCTGCATGTTCCGCCAAGCAGATTTGTCGTACCTTCCCTTTAACGCATCGCCATCGAAGCTAGGAACAAGATCCACGAACAGGTCAAAATTTAGATGCATGTGCCGATCGATCTCCAACTCTTGGAACCGAGCGGGCGGTGCATTGTCTTCCCACTTGTCGAACAGGGTGGTTGGTTCCGGTAGGTCAATGTCCGCATACAGGTTCAGATGACGTTTTGCGGGCATCCAATTGCGATGAGGCGCCTTATGCTGAACCATCAACATGAACGGCTTACCTTCTTCTCGGCCACCTTTGAGCCAATCCACCGCAAGATCCGTTACTACATCAGTGCAGTGTCCCTGGATGCGCGTTCGTCCTGTCGGCGTGATCATATCAGGGTTGTAATACAATCCTTGGCCGGGCAACACTTTCCAATCCGAATAACCTTGCGGTTGTCCCTTGAGATGCGACTTGCCGTACATCGCCGTCGTGTATCCAACATCCCTCAACAACTTTGGAAATGTCTGTTGATTCCAATCGAACGAGTTTCCATTATTCATGAAACCATTCTTGTGGCTGTGTTTTCCGGTTTGAATTACAGCACGACTCGGTCCACAAATCGAGTTAGTGCAAAAACTGTTGCGAAACACGATTCCCTGTGACGCCAGTGCATCGATATTGGGCGTCGGGTTTACCGATTTCAGCCAACCGTCATACGCACCAATCGCATGTGGCGCGTGATCATCACTAAAGATAAAGAGAATATTCGGTCGGTCCTCTGCGTCCGCGGTATCTGTCGGGACAACAAGTCCTGCGCAACAGATCAAAAGCAGACCCAACAGATGTCTCGCGTGATTCAAATTTTTTACTTGCATGGAAGGGCATCAGGAAAGGCGGGAAATAAGACAACAGTGGGCATTGTAGGTCGGTTCAACTAAGTCAACAACGCTTAATTCCCCGAGCTTACTTTACTTCGACAAGCTGAGCGTCAAGGAAATGCAGCAATTCCCAGCATCTCTGTCCCATCCGCGAAACATCTCCACGTCGCACCCTGACTCGAATGATTCCCCCCTGCTCGGGCTCCCATCGCATAACAGCTAAAAAAACATCACCAATCATCAGATAAACGTCCTCCAACTCCGGATGCAGCGAGTCCGAACCATTGCACACGAGTTCGTCAAGATCGGCCAACGCATGACGCCAGTCACGTATTGTATACGCGTCATCGTTACCCTTTGGCTGTAGAACAAACACCAAAACGTCGCTACTACGCTTTCGGACCTGCTTGTTGGCTCGTGTCCTCATGCCATGCATCAGGAAGACCCCACCAGCAAGAATGCTCCACATCCCGATACGATGAGCCGAACCCGCAATCCCCTCCATTGTCCTATTCGTATCACCAAACTGGCTCGCGGCAATACCTACCAACAAGACGAGTCCCCCGAATACGAAACCAATCACGCCAAGGTAAATCGCCCGCGCATCTCTGAAAACGAAACGCCGTGGTGTCGGAGGCACAGGAACTGAATAGTCCCGATCAAGCGGATGGATCTCATCATCCTCTACTGTCGCCATACCATCTTCTGACACTCGACTCACTCCCTACCGCGTACCTAACACATCAACACCAATACCAATACCGCGAACACGCAGTGCGTCAAGAACGATCCGACGGCACATCCGCCACTTGAATCGTGACAAAACCTCAGTTCTGCGGCACAGATAGGTCCGCGGACTCAGCAACAGAGTCGCCTGAGCTTTCCACGCCCCTATCTGACACAAAATTTGTATCGATGATCGCAGCACCACAAGCATCCCCAAAGGTATTCACAGCAGTCCTAAATCTATCAAGCAACCAATCCACACTGAGAATCAAAGCCACGTACTCCACTGGCAATCCAACCGCATTTAGAACGATCAGCATCGTAACCAGTCCAGCCTCAGGAATTCCAGCAGCACCCACCGCAGCCAACGTCGCCGTCAACGCGATCTGTCTCTTATACACATCTGACGCTGCCGACGACTCCTTACGTGTAGAT
>CAJXTM010000220.1 GCA_913061385.1 uncultured Rhodopirellula sp.
TCTACACGTAAGGAGTCGTCGGCAGCGTCAGATGTGTATAAGAGACAGCCTCATGCACTTCTCCGATCTCACCGTTTCGTGAGCTCTCTCGTATTACCAGGGTCTTACCGTCTGGCGACAGGCACCATTGAGGGGACGACCGTTGGACCATTTCCACCACCAGAGTTTCCTTGTTGGTCATCGTGTTCCAAACCCTCAATGATCGCTCGTCACCATTCTTCTTATCAATCAGCAGCATTGGTCCCGAGCTGGCAAACTTGGCTTGAATACAATCACGCTTCCAAGCCGCATCGCCGAGTTGAATGTCCACCGTCACTTCGCGAAGCACTTCTCCGGTTTTCGTATCCCAAAGAGTAAGCCGCTGCTTACCAGACATGTCAACCATCCCCGAACCTATCAGACGGGCGCCGTCAGCAGAGAACACCAAATCACAGCCGACCCCAGTATTTGCGAACGATTGCAACAGCACGCCAGTCTTCACCTCCCACAACTTCACCGGCAGCGTCGCGCAACTCGATGCCAACGTCGTTCCATCAGGAGAGAACACGGCAGAGGCTTTCCACGACAGCGTGCTTAAGGACTGCCCCCCACCTCGCTTAGGAACACCATCATGCTGGAGCGTCAAAACCTCTTCCCCAGACGCGAGGGAGCGTATTTGCACCTGTCCCCCTTCACCAGCGCTGGCCACCAAATCCCCTTTTGGCGAAATACTAAGCCCTTCGCTGCCATCGACACTGCAGGTGACGTTCAGCATGCAAACCACAATCCCAATGACACCACACACCAGCTTCGAATTCTTGAAAAACGTTTCGAAAAGAGTCTCGAAAAACTTTCCATCAACCACGCTTCTTTTACATGCAATGATCAGACATCCCAGAACCGGACGACACCACGTCGCAGAGACCATCTCTCAACACCTCACATATTCGAAACCGAGAAACACCGATACCACCACACAGCACCTAAGGTTTTAACTTGACACGTAAAGTAATCGATGGAACATCACTGCTTTCAGAAATCAGCACAACGGCGTTCACATAAGTCCCATTTGGCTTTCCATCAGCCTTCCTGCCGGGACGAGAAATCGTCGCTGAAATCATTCCATCTTGTCGGACATAAGCTCCACTAAAGTCAGCAACGGCCAGAGGCGCGACATCAGGGTATTCCGCTTTGAGTTTCTGATTGACAGGTCCAAGCAATTTCTTGATCCCCTCTTTCCCACCAGCCCTCGTCTCGCTCATCAGTTTATTGACACGTCGTTGTATCGTGAGTAGCTGCTGCAATGCAGTGACCTCTCTGTACTCAGAAGGCATTCCTACAGCCTCTTGACGGACAATGTGGCTATGCCCGGGGATATTGAGTTCAAACACACTGTCCGGAAGATCCGCAACTTGTGGTATCTGACGCTTCTTTCGGAGCTCCTCAATTTGTCCCTGTACTGTACTGGCATCGAACTGAACAAACCTGTTCTCTGCAATCACGAAATGCAGAAATTCTTGGATCTCAACCGCACTGATTTTTGCCTTGATGTCGTGGCCTTTGCCGTAGAGCGACGGCATCTCAATGCTGCCGTCCGCACGCAATAGAAACACTGGCCTCTGACTCTTGCGTGGTGGAGTAAATCCATTCTGTTCGTCGTAAAGGAATATTACTTCGTTTCCATCATCGGGCAACTTGTAATCTATCTGCTTCGCATCTCGCGCTGTTACTGACGCACAAGGCAGCATGGAACTTAAAAATAGAACGCCGAGCGTGATAACGACCGAAATGGTCACACGGGTTGACAGTACAAGCATGGTTTTTCTGCAATTTTAGTGATAAGTGTTCTGAGAAAAGCTGAAGTATGAAACGCGTTGATGCGGATTCAAATCCTGAACGTCCGTTTTGGAAACAGCAAGTTCTCCGATGAACTGCAACAAACAGAAGGCACGAGCAACAAATCTGGAACCGTGCACCCCACACGCAAAGATTCGCTCCACCACCGACCTGATCCCGACGAAAATTCATCTCCCTCTCTGTACAGCACAGTCTAACGCACCCCTAACTGTTCCCGCCAGTTGCCTGTTCTCCCTGGTTGGTCAACGTCTTTTAAGCCCGTGATTCTGTTAAGCCAAAAAAAACAACACATCCGGCCAACCCCGCTCTCATCGTGATTCAATCAATGGGATACACAAACTTGCGTCTGCGTGCCCACCGGGCAGGGAACCGCAGTATTCGTTAGCATGTGTCAGTCAACAGCGGCGAACCAGACATTCGAAGAAGCGTTTCGCTTTCAGCAAGCCGTTTTCATTTCCAGCTGGATCCAAGAGAAGTGTGATGATGTGGATGGCAAAGAAACTCCGTGAACCAATTCTTGCGCTGCTATGTGCACTGTGCGGCAGTATGGCCACGGATACCAACGCCCAACAACTACAAATGCCACGCGAGAATGTAGTCGATGTGCCAGCAAAGGGAGATGGTCTGTGCTTGAGCAACCTCTTTCAATCGAACATGGTTTTGCAACGCGATCAGCCAATTTCAATTTGGGGATGGGCTACATCAGCTTCGCGTGTCATGGTCACACTCGCAAATGACAACACAGAAACCATAGCTGACAAAGATGGATACTGGCGTGTCACATTGCCAGCACGTCCCACGTCAACAGAACCGCTTGCGTTGGAAGTCGCTGTCCCTAGTAAGACAATCTACCTCGACAATATTCTGATCGGTGATGTGTGGGTACTGGGTGGCCAAAGCAATATGGAATTTCCGCTTGATCGAATCGAGAACGGCCAGCTCGAAATCGTCTCGGCAAACCATGAACAGATTCGCATATTAACGATACCCGCAGCGAATGGGCCGGAACCCAAAAGTGGATTCGAACGCCTACACGAATGGAGCGGTTGGTTCAGTCGCCACTATCGAAAAGGCGACTGGGATGTCTGTTCGCCGGAAATCGCTCGCGAATTATCGGCAATAGGTTACGTGTTTGCAAGACGGATCCACATGGCAAGCAAAGTACCTATCGGCGTCATTGATGCATCACGCGGAGGTACAACTGTCGAAACCTGGACACCAATTGAGGTGCTGCGCAAGATCGAAACCCCACAAGTGAAACAGTCATTGACCGCTTGGGACGAAAAGATCGCCGACTGGGACTCTGCTGCCGATCTGACGCGACGAGTCACTCAATTTCAAAACAAGATCGCGCGATTGACGAAGGAGGGCAAGCCACTACCAGCCAAAGAATCTGAACCTACTGACCTACGTCCTGGCCCAGCAATGGATCAAAACCGACCTGGCAATTGCTTTGCAAGCATGATCACCCCTCTGCATGGCCTGCAGATCAAAGGTGCCATTTTTCACCAAGGTTACAACAACTGCTTTAATGGCACGCAAGGCGCAATGTTATACCGCCAAGTGTTTCCAAAGATGATCGAGGCCTGGCGACTGGCTTTCATGAATCCTGAGATGCCATTCGGGATTCTTTCCCTCTGCACGGAAGGGACGCCACAAACCATGGACAACTTTTGTGAAATGATGGCGAACCCCGGGCCATACATACGCGAAGCGCAATATCAAACATTTCTTGACCTATACCGCTCCGGCGATTCAAACATCGGCTTTGCAAGCACTTACGATCTGCGACGCAGGTGGTACCACCCCCAGCTAAAGATACCCGCAGGTGAACGCATGGCACGTTGGGCATTGGCCACACAATACCAGTTAGATGGCAAAGTCCGCTGGAAGCCACCAATGGTTAAAGAGGTCAATACCGATGGCGGTCAAGTGATGATTGAATTCGACGAACCTGTCGGTGGTGTTGACGACGGCGGTCCAATCTCAGGGTTTGCAATCGCCGGCGTGGATCGAAAGTTCCATCCAGCGTTGGCAACCCATCTCGTCATCCAAGAGACGTCACCAGTTCGTTCAGTCACCAAACGCAATGCAATAGTACTCACTAGCCCCATGGTGCCACACCCGATCCACTATCGCTACGCATGGGGTCGTAGCCCACTTGGAAACCTGCAGGCCGATCGCAATACCGACATCCCCATTGCCACTCAGCGAAGCGACCAGTGGACATTGGAAAGCACCCCGCAAGGTCTATTTGGCGATCAAGCACCGCTTCAACTCGAAAGAGCCCAACGCAGACAATTGCAACAGGCATTACGTAACCAAGATCTGGAACGCCGTCTTTTCGAAGCAAGGCAACTGATCGAGTCAGCAGAAAATAATTAGGTGTGTTTTCCTGCTGGGCAACACACACGTACTCGTAATTAAAACGACCTCAAATGACTCCCGTGATCTTGTCGCTTCGCGTTTTCCAAGAAGCCAATGAGCCGCTCCAACCACCGGCCGTGAAGACGTCTGACATCAATTCACCCGCCGCTTGACACCGATGACGTCGAGCCACTCACTCCGGTATCGTCAACAGCCGCACGACTGGGTACTTTCGATGAGACGTTTCGTAGTTCGCAGACCGCTTGTACAGAAACTCTAACTGCTCGCGACGATCACTGGAAAAATCTGGTTCTGCCTGCCTCTTCGCTTCAAACTGTTTCCGCAAATCTTCATCGTCAGCAAGTAATTTTTCGGCCGTCACTTCAAACACATAGGGAGAAAAGTATTCTTTGCGTTGCAAAATTGTATCAAATCTGTTCCACCGAAATAGTGAATCCATCGCCTTCGGCTCAAGAGCCTCGACCACGTAACGCGCCCGGTCCTGATTCAGTGGCACCACCACATCACCTGGTCTCAAAACAACCTGCCCCCGGTCGGTGGACAGCTCAACCTTGTCATGAAAGAAATGCCCCTCGTAGGCTGACGCTCGTGATTCCACTTGTTCGATACGATAGGTCTCGCCAAGTACTGAAATCCCCTTTTCAATTGTTCTCATCGTTACTGAATTCAGCTCCATCAAGTCGATCACCGTATGCCATTCGCGCGGTATCAAGTAAGCGGCAGGAAGACTGACTGATTCACTAACCGTGTATTCATTGAAGTACGGAATGTTACGCACATAGGGTTTCGCTCTGTCATAGGCCAAACGCATTCCCCCGGTCACTTTGCTTGCTATTCGCTCGGATTCATAGCCATGAAACTCAAGTCGTGTCGGCTTGTTGCGATCGACTTCCCATGCAATCGGGGCACGTTCCTGCTGACGGTAAGTATCACGATCATGCTGACGGAGAGCCTGTATTTTTCGCCCCTCTTTGGAAAGCAGCAACACAGACTGATCGAAGAACGCTCGGGTTGCCGCGACCCGTTGCGGATAAGGTTTGAGCATGTGCGTTTCAGTCATGTAGCCGATGGTTTGAAACAGGCCTGTGTAACCAGTTGAATAACGCGGTGTTTCCAGAAACTGCGTGAACCCATCATCAGGAGCGGCTCCACCAGAATTGACATAGGGTATCGTTGGATACCCAGCCCGTTTCATTCCGGCGAAAAGCATCGGTTCAAACACCCCGTCCATGTACTTTCCCAAGCCCATCCCCAACTTGTCTTTTTGGCTTTGTGAAGTCGTCATTACGTGTTGATAGTCGGCACCATTGCTGACGTGTGTATCAATGAAGAAATCGGGGTCAAGCAACTGAAAAATCTGCGCAAATGAGCGTGCGTTCCGTGTATCGCACTTCATGAAGTCTCGGTTGAGATCGTAATTCCTGCCGTTGCCTCGGAACCCGTATTCTCGGGGTCCATTCTGATTTGCTCTTGTTCCGGTATTTCTGTTCAAAGCACCGCCAATGTTATAGACGGGTATAATCGCGACAATCACCTCTTCCAAGATCGCACCATATTTCTGCTTGTCGTGCACAAGATCGCGTGCAAACGCCATTGAGGCATCCACACCATCCGACTCTCCGGGGTGGATTGCGTTATTGATAAGCAGCACCGTACGCTTGTCTCGAGAAACCTGGCTAAGCTCAACAGCTTGTTGGCCTGTGACCAACACAAGCGAGAGTGGCTTCCCGCTATCAGTTTTCCCAAGCTCTTGCATGGTTAATTGATCACTAAAGTCTGCCAAGCGTCGGTAGTACGCAATTGCGTTCGGGTAGTCGGTCGTATCCCAACCATCCCCAAGTTCGAAGGGAGTGGGATACTCTTCTTTCCAAGTGTCGTTCGCGACCGATGATCCGGCGCTCCCTAAACATGATGCCAAGCACAAAACGACCAGCAGTCGCTGATACCTGACGTCGTTGCAGTTTGTATTTCCGCCTATCGATCTCAACATGCCATTGCTCCACTTTTTGCGTCTTGCGTCTTGCGTCATTGTAAACTCGTCGCACGAGCAACGCTGCCACGCAACAATTGCGAATCGCAGCGTCTCGTGTCAAATTTATGCTCGCATCTTATTCCGTTTTCCCACACCACAACCCCGATCAACTGCACGAACCGTGGCACGAACAGCAGTCTACAGTCCACCGATACGAACAAAGACAGTGAAGTTTTTTCCTGATACGATCCATGTACCGCCTACCGAACACCACGCTACCTTTGCCGCATTGGCCTACCGAGTATTCTCGACCTTCAGTCCGCAACGATTTGCACCGCAGTGCGTAATTTTTCGAGTCGAGCCGGCATGTCCTGAATCTGTCTCTTATACACATCTGACGCTGCCGACGACTCCTTACGTGTAG
>CAJXTM010000221.1 GCA_913061385.1 uncultured Rhodopirellula sp.
CGGTCTCGTGGGCTCGGAGATGTGTATAAGAGACAGGTGCAGCAAGTCGATGCCACGGCATACGCGAGGACTCTACTCCAAAACTTCATGCATTTCGCAGTTATCACGAGAAAACCAGCTTCAGAAATGCATAGCACGTTGGCGATGCCTTTTATTCACAAGAATTGAGTGGCATGCATTTCGAATCATGATCGTGAGTCCGATGCATGGTGTAACAGGACTTGCGTTTTAACGTGGAGAAGATGAATAGCACCAATCCCTGTGTGAAAGCTCCGAAATCAGCAGCTAGATATTTTCGTCGGGATTACTAATTTTTGTATGGTTCAATCATTTGTAGGCATGATAGCGGAATGTAAAGATACTTCACCTTACTGAGACTTTCCGCTTGCGGTTCTGTGATCGATTCGACGCCTCGCAGTTCAAGCCAAACGACCTTGCTCAAGCTTTCAGCCTGTTCATCCGTGATGGAGGTCAAGCCACTTAAGTTGAGCGTCTTGACCTTACTTAGTATTTCGACTTGTTTGTCAGTGATCGTGGGTAGGCCACTCAATACAAGAATCTCAACGTTAGCCAAGCTTTTTATCTGCTCATCTGTGATGGAGGTCAAGCCATCCAGATAGAGACCGTTCGCTTTGCCCAGACTTTTTGCTTGCTCATCTGTCAATGAAGTTAAGCCGTTCAAGCGAATTGACTTCACCTTGCTCAGGATCTCTGCTTGCTTATTCGTGATCGAGGTCAGGTCGCTGATATGATAGAGTTCTGAGCCGTACCGCTGACTCAAGTACTCTGCATCTTCGTCGGTGAATGTACCACTGGATTTTAACTCACTCTGTATCCGGTTCAGTATTTTCTGGTCTACCTGCTTTTTTGTTTCCTGCTCTGATTGGCCACACCCAATAAAGAGGGCCAGCATCAGCATTAAAAATCGTTTCATCGTGTTACAGCTTGGCGTGTTTGAGTTTGGGTGCGATATCGATCAGGCAACACAGACTAACATTGCGGCTGATCTAAATCAAAAGTAACCGGTAGCAGTTTGGTGATTAAGTCCCCTGCCCCAATTCGCATTGAAACCAATGCGGGTAAGGTCGTTGGTTTTCATCAGCATTCTTGTCTGAGGGAATGTTGCGCCGAGTAGGGATGGACGAGAACCCTATCTGAAGGAGGTATTGTTTGGTGATATCCACGCCGCTCATTTCAGCGGAAGGTTGTGGGTAGCATCCAAGTTCAGTCCATCAACAATCTGCTTGTAATTGCCGGGCCAAGTCACTTCAGCAGAGATCAAGTCGGCTTTCAGATCGCCAAATCCGAAATGCAGCGTCAAGTCATTTTGATTTCCTTCGCCTGTTCCACTTTCAACGTGACGGGTAATAATCTGGTCACCTGCCCTGATTCGAACGGTGGCCCCAATGCCCGATCGGTTGGCTTTTTTTCCGTCACCGACCAATCTTATCTTTATCCATTTTCCGTTCAGTTCATTGTCGTTGCGAAATATTTTTCCGGCTGTGCACAGATCTAAATCTCCATCGTTGTCGATATCTGCCCAAGCCGCTTGGTATGTCGGCGGTTGCTTGCTGATTTGTTGTGCCTCAGTGACATCTTGATATGTCCAATCGCCACTGCCTTGGTACAAGACAGGGTAGTTTGGGATATTGCCACTCCCCACGCCATAAACTGTTGTAAAGAAAAAATCCTGAATACCGTCATTGTTGAAGTCTCCGAAGGTGGGAGAAGCGTAAGATTCTTGCCACGCTAAACCGGCTGACTTTGATCTGTCCTCAAACACAAAACCGTTTTCGAGACCACCGTTCTTTAGGAACTGTGGGTGATCTTGCCCTGGTCGTGGGTGGCTGAAGTTTCCGACAAAGATGTCAATCAGACCATCGTTGTCCATGTCACTGAAACAGGAACCGATGGTGTGTCCGCAGACAGGGTATTGGATTCCACCTGTATATCCGATGATTCCATCTGGAATTCCGTGTGAGTGCGATTTCTGTCCAACGTTTTCGAATCCGATTTGCTGATTGTTCTTCCACAGAAAATTGGGTTGCAATCGATAATTCGAAACATAGACATCAACGAATCCATCTCCGTCGTAGTCTGCAGCGGCAACACCTCTGGCTGAATAGTTTTCAGGAGATCGCCAAGCTTCTTCGAAGACTCCCTGTCCCTGGTTCACATAGACAACATCTGGATGAACAGTCTGCTGCCAGATTTCATAACCACCTACATAGAGATCCAGCAGACTGTCATTGTTGATATCGATCCAGACCGCACCACGTGAATTTTTTGTTGGTAATTCAGGGAATGCTACAGTTCCAAAAGTCCCGTCTCCCAAGTTTTTATAGAGTGCCCCCGCCCCTGTGAATGTAAACAAGTCAAGATAACCGTCGTTGTTATAGTCACCCCAAATTCCTTCGCCATCTCCAATGCCTGAGTCAGTGACATTTGTGAATCGTTTTCCGTTTTCATTTCTCCACAGCTTTCCCGTATATAGATCAACAAATCCATCGTTGTTGTAGTCGCCGAAAGCAGCCTTGCCACCGCCACCAAATCCAAGTTCGCCCGATGTATCGGTAAATTGTCCGAATGAAAATGTCGTCAGGGCCAGGTTGAAAATAAAACAGAGAATTGGTTTTGTGCGACGCATGAATATTCACCCACGTTGGTGATGTTTACTGTGTGAAGTTCGATTAGATGTTTAAAGCAGTAACTGAGGTGAAAATGAAATTGGGCTGAGAGTGATCAATCAATGGGATTTATTCACTTGCTCTGCATCTGTGGAGAGTAGTTTCCATTGGGTAGTTTTGTGGGAAATGAGTACGTTGGGTCCTTGATCAGTGCATACAAGTCGGGGTCTCCCTGCTTAACTTTGGCAGCAGTATTCAGTCTCCACTCTTCAGAGATTTCTTGGAGCCGATTTGTGAAATCCTGTGCACCAAGTACGGATGTGATCCCCCAATAAATGTATTCAGTGATCTGGCATCGATAGTCACATGTCCGATCGTAATACGTATACCAAGCCTTCTTGGGATAAGCCCGCGGTACCTTTTTGAAGTGACCGCCCCTCGCTTTGTCCATCGCTTTGGCAATTTGAGTCCCCGATTTCTCCCCGAACACACGCGGGTAAGCATGGGCATAACCGGCTGATGTGATCAGGTGTAGCACTTCCTCGTAAGTCGCGTCAAATAGGCCTTCAGAAGAACCGCCAGGACGTGTTTCCCCGCCGAAAAGTGCTACCAATGTCATTCGGTCCCAGTCTTGTTCCGAGATGTGTCGGTGGATATCAATACGCATCGCTGCTCGCTCAGAAGCGAACATTACTATTGCGCCACGTTGTTCCTTCAACGCCTTGAGCACCAGTTTGTTGTCGGGAATTCCGTCAGCATCATTATCCAAGTACTGTGCCAGTACGTTTGCAGCATGCAGCAGTTTGTTATCTGGCGTATCGTGTGTCGCGAAGACCGGTATGTCGAACACCTCGACCTTCCTGCTGAACACGCGAGCGAAGCCTTCAGGCTCTTTTCCGGTCGGCCTGATTGGAAGAGAAGTCTGACCCATCGCAGTCAGGGGTGCATGCAACATGAAGGACAACAGCATTAAACCCATCCGCAATGGTTGGGTAGGTCGGGAAGAGAATCTGCTCCAGTGTGACTGTCGGTAACCAAATTTGATTGTGTTGTTGTTCATTCGACGATCTCATTTCTTTTTTACACTCAGCAAAAAGTATCAGGCTTCGTTTTTGCTGCTTTTAGTTGCTTCGTACAAGAGAGGTAAATCTCGCTTAGGATCGTGGCGTAGCGAGAGAGACTAACGTGTCGACTCGCGGAAATCCAATATTCTGGAATGGACGAGGGTCACACTACTGCTCCTCTCGGATACTCTTAAAAATCCACGATTTATTTTTCTACAAGGTCAATTTTTCGTTGTAATGATCTTGGTCTTCCTGAACACCCAAGATAGAGGCTTGCTGCAGTGGTAGCCTCCATGTGGGCACTTAGCGTGTCACCACGAATTAGTCTGCAGTATGTAAGTATTAACAGTCACCAACTGGTTCGACGTGAGAACCTGCGCCTAAAAGTATAGGATGTTGTGACTGACAGTACGGTTGCGTACCCAAGAGTCCCAATATCAAACTCCTTCGCTGACACACCGCCTGGAAAAATTTGATTCTGTTTGACACTCGGTTTGCGTTCCGGAATGTCGATCTCAGGCTCATCCGCAAAATCAATTCACAAAATTTGTGACAAATGCCAGATTCGACCCTACTCTTACAAACACTTTGTTTCTCCGAAGATTGGCAGAATGCAACGGACAACGATTGATCAGATTCGGAACGGCGATCTCGATGCCTACGAAGCCGTCGTACGGCAGTATCAGGGGATGCTGCTCGGTTACGCCGCTCACCGATTGCCCGATATCAACGCTGCACAGGAGGTTGTTCAGCTGACGTTTATCCGAGCCTTTGATCAACTCGATGAATTTGAGGTCGAACGGGAGTTCGGTGTCTGGCTGTGTGTGATCTGCAAGCACTTCATTCTGACCGAATTGGAACGGCAGCGGCGGGAATCAAGGAATCTTGAGAAGTACACTCACTCTTTACGGTTCCGTATTGGCGAGGCGATGGCTGATGTCCAGGATAGTGGGCGAAGTGATAATCTTTCCGCTTTACGACAATGCATGCAGAATCTACAGACACAAGCTGCCTCGGTCGTGCGACTTCGCTACGAAGAACGCCAGTCGTGTCAGAGCATCGCCGAATCGCTTGGTCGAACCGTGACATGGGTCACCAGCACTCTGAGCCGATCCCGCAAGGTTCTTCGATTGTGCATCGAAAGTCGTCTCGGTGAGGAGGCGGCGTTGTGAATGAATCACGGCTGCAAAAAATACTCGAAGATTTTCAGGATGACACACTGAACGAGGCTGAGTGCTGCGAACTCGTGGAGTGGTTCGACGAGAACGAATCACGTGTGTCAGCATTTGCCGATGAACTGCGACTCGCCAACGCGTTGGCGGCGTTGCATGTAATGGAGTCCGATCGTATTCCGCTTGCTGTCAATGACAGCCTGAAGCGGGCCGACCTTGCGATCGACATCTCGGGGGACGTGCGTCAGGAAATTGAAAGTCGCGAGCTGCCTGGGATCACTGATGTCGAGGAAGCGAATCTTTTGCTTTGCAAGTCGGGGTTGTGCTGGATCGCAGTAGGTGCAGTCGCGGCGGTGCTCGCGTGGTTTGCTTTTTTTCCGACGCAAATTGAATCCGGCCGTAAAGATGTTGTCGCGACGGTTCAGAATGCTCACAAGGTGCAAGCGGTTTCAGCGGGTGACCAACTGCGATCAGGGCAGGTCTTGAAGGTTTCCGTGGGGCGAGTCAAAATCAACTTTCAATCCGGCGCCAAACTAGTGTTGGAAGCCCCTGCGGAATTGCGGCTTCTTGGACCAAATTCGGCTCAGCTCGAACATGGTGTGGTCACGGTGCGTGTTCCCGGTGAGATCAAGGGATTCGTCCTGGTCACCCCGCACCAGCGTGTGACAGATTTGGGAACTTCGTTCGGTGTCGATGTCGATACGACAGGCGACACGTCGATCTCTGTATTCGAGGGGGAGATCGAACTGGAAGACCGTCGGCGTCTCGTTGGTGGTCAGGCAGTTGCGTTGACTGCGACGGACGGAGCGGCTCGCGAGATTCCTTACGCCATCAACCAGTTCCTGAACACGTGGCAAGTGTCTTTCGGAGTCGAACAGCTGATAGGTGATGTCCGTGTCGCAACGCCGAAAGAACGACAATCGCCGGGCCTAGTCCACGACAGCGATTCGCTGCTGCTGTTTCCCGAACGCGAAGACGTCTTGCTGGAGCGGGAATGCGTTGTGAATGGAACGGAGGCAGGCACCTACCGGCGGCCAATCCGGAAACACACCGTGAAATTGACTGAAGACGTTCAGGTCGACAGCTTCCTGCTGCAGTACAACCCCATCCGTGATGACAATGATTCGGGAGAGCAGGTCTTTCGAGGCCAATTGCATTTTGATCGTCCAATCGTCGCCCTCATTCTACAGAAAGACCTGCTGGATGATTCCGATGCACTGTTGTCTCTTCCAACAATCAACTTCCATAATATCTTTCGACGGGGAATCAACGATGCCGATGTGGTGACGTTGAGCCCTGATCGACACGTGCTTCACGTTGCTTTTGATGTCAAGAATGGCGTGGACCAGATCCGCGTGCTCGTTGCTTCCGATAACAAATAAGATGATTAGTGAGTGAGTGATGATGAAAAGACGATCGCACCAGAGTCGCCGAAAATTCCTTCAGGGTACTGGCATCGCGCTGGCGCTACCATTGATGGAAAGTCAGTTGAGCCGGGCAGAGGAAAGAGTGGATGCCAATCCGCGGCGTCTGGTCTGTATCGGTAACCACCTTGGGTACTACCCCGGTAACTTCTTCCCCGAGACGGACGGCAAGAACTACAAGATCAGCCCGACGATCAAACACATCGACGCCCATCGGGATGACTTTACCGTCTTCTCGAACCTCGATGATGGGATGACCGGCGGGCACAAGGGCTGTCTCTTATACACATCTGACGCTGCCGACGACTCCTTACGTGTAGA
>CAJXTM010000222.1 GCA_913061385.1 uncultured Rhodopirellula sp.
CGTGGGCTCGGAGATGTGTATAAGAGACAGGTTCCAATTCTCCATCCACGCAGTATGGGATGACGATTTGCTTACCACTTGCGAGGGCCGCGGGTAAAGCATGTCGAGTTCTTGCCTCATCACGCACATCGACGTACCACATGATGCAACTCGCTGCTTGATATTCAGGCAGTTGCATCACTCGATCAGTGATCTGGATGCTCACCTGTTCTTTCTCGGTCTGTGCTTTCCGGGCCGCGTGGGCCGCTTTGCGAATTTCAGTCTTGCGTTCGGCAAGTTGTTCCGTTGACATCGGCCGCTTGGGGATTGAAGGAATTGAAGTTGAGAAGCGTGAAATGTAGCCCCATGAGGGCAGTTTGCGTAGGACCAGCGTGCGGTTTGTCGGTCAGCCCCATCGAGCTCGGCACCCGACATTATCCTTACAGCTTGGCAAACCGACCGGCAGGCTCCGTCCAGGTATTGGGATTTTGAGGCTCAAATTGTAGGGTGTCGAAACTTTTCTGTACCAGAACCCGACCAGATGCTACTGAATCAAGACTCCCGGTTCCGATCATTTGCATCAATACATTCCCAATGGCGGTCGCCTCGACTGGGCCTGCAATCACTTTGCGATTGCAGGCATCAGCCGTCATCTGGCAAAGCAGGTGGTTCAGTGATCCACCACCCACGATGTGAATGGTTTCGATCCGATTCTCAACAAGGGACTCAAGCATCTCTAAGCAGGCTCGATATCGCAGAGCAAGCCCTTCCAATGCGGCTCGGAACAGAACCGCATGATTCGCCGGGGAACCTTGTCCGGTCCTGTTTGCGAGTTCCTCGATCGCCGTGATCATGTCGTCCGGTGCCACTAGTGATGGATCATCTGGATTGACCAGCAAAGAGAAAGGCTCTGCAGACTCAGCCGCCGTGACCATCTCGTCCCATGAGGGTGGTGTGCCTCGTCGTTCCAGTGCTTTACGAATCTGTTGAAACACCCATAGCCCGCCGATGTTTTTCAGTAGACGAGTGCTGCCACCAACACCACCTTCGTTGGTGAAATTTAATTCAGAGCAGAGTGAATTGACTCTTGGCTCGGACAGTTCGCATCCCATTAGCGACCAAGTGCCACTACTGATGTAGCACCAAGTTGGTTTTTCAGGAGCAAAGTCATTCACCGGTACTGAAATCACTGCAGAGGCTGTGTCATGCGTCGCTGGTACCACGACAGGTACATCTTCCAGTCCGGTAACTGAAGCAACTGACGGTTGCACCAGGCCCAGCGTCGTCCCAGGTTCAATGAGATCAATGAAGATGTCTCGTGGTAAATCAAAGCGAGCAATCAAGTCGTCGCTCCATGTTTTTGTACTTGCGTCGAGCAACTGCGATGTTGATGCATTGGTTGCTTCGATACTGCGTTTGCCAGTCAGTAACCAGTGAAAACAATCACCAATCATCAAGTACCCATCAGCGACCCCGAGTGATGTCTCGTCGGCAAGGCGGGCAGCCAATAATTGATAAACGGAGTTGATGACCATGAACTGAATGCCGGTCGCTGCGAAAATCTCCTCACGCGGCACGATTTCGAATGCCTTTTCCAGAATTCCAACCGTGCGGGGGTCGCGGTAGGTGCGGGCGGGGCCGGCGAAGAGATCTTGTTTATCAAGCAGGATGTAGTCGACACCCCATGAGTCGACCCCGACGGAGGCAATGTTCGGGTAGCGTTCCGATGCAGTTCGTAGTCCGATCAGGATTTCCTGCCACAGGTTTGTCAGGTCCCACTGCAGTGAATCCTGAACCCAAACCGCATCGTTTGCAAAGCGGTGAACTTGTTCAAGCTGCAACTGACCGGCGTCGACGAATCCCGCGATCACGCGGCCGCTCGAGCCGCCCAGATCAATCGCTAAGTGTACGTTTGTATCGGTCATCGGAGAGTTAAGCTCTTTTCACGTGGGTGGAACCTTGGGGGACTAAGCGTACCGACTGGAAACATGGCGAGAAACCGGCCGGAAAATGGGAGGCCTGGGGTATTTGGTTGTCGCGGGGCTTTGAGCGGGGGTAACGCCGGCTGGGCGACCAAGAGAATCCAGATACCCCATTTCAGGATGGTTCGTGGCTCGCGGCTCGGCCAGTTGGACAGGACGGCCATACTCGCTCAGAAAACCGTCAGATTTTTTAAACTGCGTTTATCAAACGCTTTACCGCTCAAGGTTGTTTCTCGGGTCGGCGAAATCGAGAATCTGCAGTTGACCGAAAGCGGTGAGGGCGTACTCTAGAACTGCTGAAGGAACGGGCACGATCTTAGAGATCGTGCCCTTTTTTGACGACCTACTGAAATGAACATTTGAATGCAAGTCTTTGACAGCATTCAGTTTAGGTGGCTTTGGCCTCTTCGGGTGAGCCTTCCATGGTCTTCTCAACTGTTCCGCGAGTTCGCCTCGCGTGGGGTTTGCGCAGTCAGCTTGCGGCCACGGGCTGACATCGTTCAGCGGTCGTGACTATTTGTCAACGAACGTTGTCGAAACCTCACGGACCGGGCACATGGAGTGCCCGGTCGCGAACGCTCGCGATTCAACTCGTGAGCATCGAATATTGAACGGCTAGAAACCGTTGGTGACATCGTTTGCAAGCAGCTAGCGATGCTACCTATCGGTGTACAAATCGATCTCTCCACGCTCCCACGCATCAAGGAACTTTGGCAAGCTGGGAAGCATATCATCTGCCTTGCGAATCTCCTCGCGACGAAGCCAATGTACTTCTGCGACTTCGTCTGGGTTTGCGACGGGCGTTATCGTTGGATCGAGATCGGCGACCCACCAAGCAAGCTCGGTACCCCAATTTGTTTCGCTTCGCCAACACAGTCGTCTGGGTGTGACATCGATCGCAAGTTCTTCTTGCATTTCGCGAACCAGTGCTTCGCGTTCTGTCTCTCCCACTTCAATTCCGCCGCCTGGAAGGCAGAGTAATCCCGGAGCTACGACCGTAAGAGATCGACGAATGATTAATAGGCGATCTTCACGGAAAATCACGCCGACCACGCCCCGTCTGCGTGATGGATCTTGCTGAACTGTATTCATGAGACAGCTTTTAACATGCATGAAGTCGCAAGACAATCGAGTGTGGTATCCGATAGTCTGTATACACTCAGGCATATCTGAATACCCGTATGATTCATATCCATATCTTGGTGATCTGTTATCGAAGCTGAACTGAAAAAATACCTTCACGGTGCTGAAGCCGGTGAAGCTTTGAGAATTATCCAGCGGCTGCGTGATGCCGGGTTTGTCGCCTATTTCGCAGGTGGTTGTGTCCGTGATGCATTGTTGGGCCGACGCCCCAAAGATTATGACGTTGCCACGGACGCGACCCCGGATGCGGTGCGTGATCTCTTCGGCAAGCGGCGAACGATTGCTTTTGGCGCCTCGTTCGGTGTAATCGGAGTTTTACCCCCGCTTGTTCGTCATAGTCAGGGCAATGATGAAGCGTCCCAGACTGCTGCTCTTTCAGACGTTGGGTCTGCGGTTGCACAAAACGATCGTTCAGCAGGGGCGGGTATCGAGCCAACGGAGGTTGCCACTTTTCGCAGTGATGGACAGTACAGCGACGGTCGCAGACCAGACTCCGTGCATTACGGAGATGCTCGCAACGATGCGATGCGGCGGGATTTCACCATCAATGGTTTGTTCTACGATCCAGAGTTGCGAAAAGTAATCGACTATGTGGGAGGCGAGGCTGATTTGGCTGCCGGAGTTCTGCAGACGATTGGTGATCCCGTGAAGCGTTTTGGTGAAGATCGATTGCGGATGCTACGGGCGATTCGATTTTCAGCAACACTTCAGTTTCAAATGCATTCTGAAACTATGGCGGCAATTCAGCAGCATGCAGATGACATGTGCGGTGTCAGTGGAGAACGGGTTGGTGCAGAAATGCGACGTGTCCTTGCCTCTGCTCATGCCTTCGAGGGCTTGCGTCAATTGTTGGTCAGTGGAATTGATCGCGTGGTGCTGCCTGAACTGGCGGGAATCGATATGAATCGGCTTGAGCGTTTACTAAAACATGCTGAACCCTGCAGTTTTCCACTTGCCCTCGCGTGCATCGTGGCTGCAATTTCTGACCCAGTGCGTGGCGTGTTAGGCGGTGGTTTACCGGAGATTAGTCATCGTTGGCGGCTTTCCAGTGCAGAGTTACGTCAGGCTCAAGCGGCGATACAAAATTGGGAAATACTGATCAATGCAAACGGCTCGCCGTGGTCAACAGTGCAACCGACGCTTGTGCTCCGCGATGTCAGTTGCGTGCTAGGTTTGGCTGAGGCGATTGCGGCGGCCGATGGTATCGATACCGATGGTTGTGATCTTGCCAAACTTGCCTTGGCATGGCCTGCGGAGAAACTCAATCCCGTTCCTTTGTTGAGCGGAAGCGATTTGCAGTCCCTCGGTTTTCGACCGGGGCCAGAGTTTGGGAAGATCCTCGCTGCGTTGCGGAAGCGTCAGTTGGATGGCGAGATCACCACTCGTGATCAGGCGATCGATTCTCTGGGTGCACAGGAACCTTGACAGGTTCACGACAGGTTTTTCGGGACTTCCGTCGTAAGCAAAATATGAATTTTGCTGGCGTGATCGCTTCGTACCTCCATCACTTCTGCAGTCGCTCCTTCAAGCTGGACGGTATCACCGGGTTTTAGGATCTTCTGCTGATGGTCCATCAATAAGCCGCTGATGGTTTCGGCCTGATCGGATTCGTTAAGTGGAATATGAAGTTCGCGTCGCGCTTCCTCGAGGCCTGTGGATCCAGCGAGTATGAACTCGCCTGGACCAGAGGGAATGATATTCGGTTGCTCTGTATCAAACTCGTCCTCGACTGAACCAATGATTCGTTCGAGTACATTTTCCAGTGTAACGACCCCCGTGACCGATCCAAACTCATCCAGCACCAGTGAAAGCAGTTGATGAGTCGCTTGAAAATGACGCAACACCAAGCTGATCGGCATTGTCTCGTGAACTTTTTTGGGAGGACGCATCACTGATTGAATTTTGAAATCAGGAGAGTCGAGGTCGATGCCTAGTAGGTCCTTGATGTGGGCGACGCCCACAACATCGTCCAACGAGCCGTTGCATACCGGGTAGCGTGTGTGTTTGGTGCGTTGGACCTGTTCAATGATGTGTGGAAGCGAATCGTTGATATCGAAAAATGACACTTCGCCGCGTGGAACCATCACACGCCGGACAAGCATGTCATCAAATTCGAAAACGTTGTTGATCAGCGAATGTTCATTCCGGGACAGGTAGCCATGCCGATGTGCTTGCGTAATCAGATCGCGAACTTCTGATTCTGATGTCGGACCGTCATGCTCTGAGGCACCGGTGATACCGCACATTTTCAGCAGCAGAGCTGTGGTCTCGTTGAGAATGGCCAGCGAGGGATACAGGATGATGTAAAAAAACCTAAGCGGTGCGGCACACCACAGAAGCATGGTTTCCGGGCGTCGGATGGCATAGATTTTTGGAAACTGTTCACCCACCACAAGGTGCAAGGCTGTGATGAATAGAAAAGCGGTACCAAAGCCAAACCAGTGCAAAATATCTGGATCGGTGATCCCCGCGGCCACAAAAACAGGTTCGATCAGCATGGAAAAGGCGGGCTCGCCGACCCACCCCAGCCCCAGTGAGGCCATGGTGATGCCCAGTTGGCAGGCCGAAAGTGACTTGTCCAGACGTGCGGCCAGCCACTGGGCTGTTGTTGCAAAAGCACGTTTTTCGCGAACCATCTGGTCAATTCGGGATAGCCGCACTTTGACCAATGCAAACTCGGCGGCCACAAAAAAACCGTTCAAAATGATCAGGACGAAAGCACCCGAGAGGTAAAGAATGTTGTTCATCACGGATCCGATGCGGTAATTATCGAAGGAAACGGGTTCGCAGGCGGTTCGATTGGCTAGAAAACGGCATTTTTGCCGTCTTCGGCCTGTGTACGCACTCCGAATCGAGTGGAATTCTATCGCAAATGACGACGGATCGTCGCGGTGGCTTCTGTTCGGGCTGGAACGCGTCGAATGATCTTGACCGCTGAACCCGCTCGGACTAATTCTACGTGGAACCTGACTCAAGTCTGTTCCCGCCCAAGCCCAACCATGGAAGGTTGTACGATGGCTGACCAAATCAATAGCGTCCCCCTGTTGGACATCAATCGAGATAATCGTCCTCACCGAGACGAATTTGTCGATGCACTTGCCGCTGTCGTCGACAGCGGCCGCTTTCTGTTCGGCCCAGATGTGGTGGAACTGGAGCGAGAGGTTGCCGCGTATAGCGAGGTCGACAACGCAGTCGGTTGTGCTTCTGGAAGCGATGCTCTCCTGCTGGCTTTGATGGCTCTGAACATCGGACCCGGCGATGAAGTTATCGTGCCCAGTTTTACCTTCTTTGCGTCTGTCAGTTGCATCACCCGCCTCGGAGCAACACCCGTCTTTGTCGATATCCGACCAGATACCTTCAATATCGATGTCGATAAGATACCAGACGCGATTACTAAAAAAACCAAGGCCATCATCCCAGTTCACCTGTTCGGGCAGTGCGCAGAGATCGACAGAATCTGTC
>CAJXTM010000223.1 GCA_913061385.1 uncultured Rhodopirellula sp.
TCTACACGTAAGGAGTCGTCGGCAGCGTCAGATGTGTATAAGAGACAGTCACTGAGCCGTCGAAAACGTCTTGAAACAGCTTCGTAAATGCTACGGTAATCATCAATTCCATCCACATCCTTGATCCGGAATCTTCGATACCCTGGCTTGAATGGAAGACCATCAATGAACTGAACCAAACTAGCGACTGTTTCTCCACCTCCCAAATGAGCAATATCAACCCCCTCGATAATCCGAGGTGTTTCGGAGAGATCGAGTACCTTTCGGAGTCCAGCTAGACCTTTCTTGGGGTCGATGTAAAACACTTCTGGCTGCGCGTGAGTATCCAACTCTCCCCGCTCCTCAAGTCGCTCGAGCATATTGATTTCGTCTCGCAAGACAGCAGCTCGCTCAAAGTCCATCGCCTTACTCGCCGTCTGCATCTCCGCCGTCATTTCTGCCAAAAGGCGTTTTTTCCCACCTTCCATAAAAGTCATCAAGCGTCGGATGTCCTTGCGGTAATCGTCTTTATTGATCCGAAGATTACAGGGGGCGGTGCATTGATTGATGCTTGCTAACAAGCACGGTCGAAACCATTTCCAACGTTCATCTGATTCACTGATATCGAGGGAACAAGTACGAAACTTAAAGATTCGCTGTAACACCTGAATCGCCCCGCGTAGGGCACCGGCGCTGGGGAACGGTCCATAGAGTTTAACGCCCTTGGTGGGTGGTTCACGCGTCAGTTCGACACGCGGGAACTCTTCTCGTGTTGTGATCATCAGGTAGGGAAAACTTTTATCGTCCTTGAGCTCCTTGTTGTGCTTGGGCTGGATATCCTTGATCAACCGAGACTCCATCAGCAACGCATCCACTTCGCTCTCACAATCCAGATAATCTATGTCTGCGATTTCCGGCACCCAGTTGGCAGTACGTTGATCCTCGGCAGCCGCCTTCAAAAAGTAGCTACCCGCGCGACTGCGAAGATTTTTTGCTTTCCCGACATAAATCACAACGCCAGCCACGTCTTTCATCAAATAGACGCCGGGGGTCTGCGGAAACTTTTTTACTTTGACCGCAGCCTGCTTAAAACCCAGGAACCCATCGGGCGTTGCTTTCGACGAACCCGAATCATGGCCGCCAGAAACCGGCACTTCCGCGTTCTCTGGAATGGCGGGTTCATGCTGAACCGCATCGAGATCACTGGCCGCATCGAGATCACTGGCCGCATCGAGATCACTGCCCGCATCATCGCTGGGTTGGTGATCGTTGGCATCTTGATCGTTCGGACCACGGGGCGTCATGCTTCTACTCGTTCACTGATCTGATCGGACTCGACTCCAAAGATTGTAGCGTCTTGTCAGCCTCACCTTCTTTTTATGACTCACATCCAAGTCAGGACCCTCGTAAACTCTGGCATCATCAGGATTTTTATCCTGCAACGCGTCAACGACAGACGTTGTTGAGTCTTCAATTTGGAGGAACAGCATGAATGGCGACGTTGTCTGAAGACAACGACATCCTCCTGCGAACCCCACTAGCGAGGGCAAAAGATGAACTTCGTTGCAATGTTCGCGGATCGTAACAACCACGCCGCCAATTCAACTCAGGAGATCAGCAGTGATGCTCACCGCGCCGCCCTTCTGAGACTGACCAAGAATATGCGTCACGTGTGCCGAGAATTACTCAGACTTGGTCGAACCGGCGTTATCGTCCTGAGTTGTCGTTTTGCCCTCTTTGGATTCGGCCTGCATCTTTTTCAGTTTTTCCTGCAGTTGCCGTATTTGCTCACGCATCTCAGCCGCAGTTTGCTTTGCTGGAGTCGCGGTTGGGTCTGCGGTTGGGTCTGCGGCTGGCTTGACAGGCAGTCCATTCAACGAGGGTGGATCACCCATGATTTGCTTGAGTTTCCCCGAGACCTTTTGCTCGAAGGAAGATTGCCGAACTGATTGCTTTTCAGGCTTTGTCTTTGAGTCTTCTCTGGGGGCTTGTGGCGTGGTTTTCGGATCATTCTTCACTGGCTCTTTTCGGGACCCGCCGAGCAACCCCCCTAGTACCGATCCGATCTCCTCCAATACCCCCGCGTCAGCTTCCATACTTTGCTCGCCAGCATCCGCGCTCTCAGATGATGCACCTGCACGTTCCCCGACGTCAGCTGGTGGCAAAGGTTGAATTTCGGCCGACAAAGTCAAGGGCTTGATCAGATATGCATCACCGCGAACGATTCCCAAAGAGACAATCGCTTGTTCCGGCAAACTTTTCAACTGGCGTGTAAAAGCGGTGGCATCTCTGGCAAGCATACCATCAACCGCTACGACACGATCAGCAGGCTTGATACCGGCTGCGTCTGCGGCTGAACCCTGAATGACGCCTTCGACCACTGCGCCACGCAACCGGGATCTCGTTCCGGGAATGATCCCGTATAGGTCGACAAATTCATCCTGGGCATTCAGGTTGAGCCGCGGCAGGACCGGTGATCGTAAAGGCTGCTCCTGTGTTGTGCCCGGAGGCAGTGTCTCGGGAGCAACCGGCGACCCGCTGGGAATGCGTGACGCGACAATAGGACTGCGTCCGGGCAGCGGAGGTGAGGGCAGCGGAGCAGCGGGGACAGGTTGCCTGCTACCACGAAACTGATTCGCAGCGTTACCAGCCTGGAACGAGCCCAAAAGCGGTATCTGAATTGTTTTCATCTGGTCACCGCGAAGAATCCGAGCCGAGACAGACTGCCCCGGACGCCGCTGGCTCAAAACTCCCGCGATGTCTGCGATATTCGGCGTCAGCGTGCGATCGAGTGAAACGATCACGTCATCTTTTTTGAGTCCAGCATCAACGGCTCTGGAATCACTCCTGAAGCCAGTCACGAGCACCCCAGGAACGCCGGGTGGTGAATTCAAGACATCGATTCCCAGCGACGCTTTTCCAACATAAACCGGTGGAGTCGTAACCGCAGCACCCACCCCGACTCGGCTGCGATCATCGGCAGATCCAGACAAGCCTTGGCCGTCGTTACTCTGCCCGTTGAAGATTTCAGGCCCATACTGCAAAAGAGCATCAACAAGAGGTCGTCTGGCACCAGATTCAGAACCGCCGGGCTCAGTTGCGTTTGCATCTTGACCAGCTGCATTTTGCTGATCAAGTGACTGCACACGTTCCTGCAAACGCTTCAAAAATCCTTGCCCAGAAACGGAGGACGCAGACGTCATCGCACTGATCGTGAATATAAAGCCACCCATCGCGAATGTTGCAATCTGCTGTCGCATACTTCAAATCCATGGTTGTTTCTGGTTGATTTTCAAAACGTTTCCGGCAGAAACCGTATCACCGAACAGCTGACATGAGCCGATGATTCGTGTTTTAAACGGCTCATGATCTCGCGTCTTAAACACTTCGGGGCGTTTCACATTGACTGTCCTGCCAATACTGCTTCCTGCCCCCAACCTACAGACAGACCGCCACGTGGTTTTGGACTGTCTTTTCGGCGATTGACCAGCCCCTATCTCGTAAGGTCCAACTGAGCCACAAGGATAGCATCCTGCCGATACAAGGAAAGGACAGCATCCCAGCTGAAAGCTGGTGCATTTGCCTACTTACCTGATCGCTCACTTAGAGCCTGACACCAACCTCGTTACGAGCAAAGAAGTGGTATAACGACAAAGGAAGAGATGCCTGAATTGCTAACTGCACATCACCGCAGCATCTTTTTAAATGACTGCTGAAAACATCACACCTGCGTCATCCGCAGGAAAGACTCCACGCCGCTCATTGTTTCCTGCCACTAGAGCTGGGTTTCCTGCCACTAGAGCTTGAATTTTTCATCTAAGTTTACCAAAGATCTCAATCTCGCTAAAAAAACAGTCAGCAGATCCGATCTGCGAAACTATTGCCAACCAGCGAACCGACTGAACGATTCAGTGGTGACCGAGCCTTTCGTAATCAAAGCATTCACGCAGCCCAGTGTTCTAAAACATCTCATGTCAGTGAAAATCGAGCGAGCTCCGCTGGGCCAACTACAAGACGTTTTGCCAAAATTGTTATCGACTCTGTCGATTGGGCGGGCGCAAATCGCGTTGGAGCAAATACGCAGTCACCTTGAACATCGACCTCATGAAGAAATCCTTTTCTGGATTGCCCGGCAGCAAGCAGAAGGCTCTCCCCCGCTGGCCGCTTTCATTGCCATCCAGCAGCCCGGCACCGCGCTGGCACCCTCATCCGATGTGGCCACGATCATCCATGCCGGTTTTTTGCTCGACCACGCAAATGATAATTCCAAAAACGTGAAGTCGACAGAGACCGGAGCTAGCGACCACATCGACGCAAACTCTGATGCGAGCCGCGATAGGTTAGAGGCCGAACAAGAGACGCTCATTGGGCAAATGAGAGCTCAGCTCGACTGTGATTTAAGAAATCGGGGGATTCGCTTCATTCAATGGGCAACGGATGCAGATCAAAACGCACTCAATTCGCAACGATGGCATGAGGGTCTGGAATTTAAAAAGATCGCAACCCTCGATTATCTGACGGGGGATGTAGCAACTGGAGGCAAATTTTACTTACAAGAGGCTGGTTACTCAGATGCCACTGCAAATGACAGGTCGCCGGCTCAGCTTCAATTCCGCCCCCTATTATGGGGCGAACCGCAACATCTTTGTGCGTTTACCGAACTTGTTGAGGCAACCTACAGCGGCACACTGGATTGCCCCGAACTAGCCGAGTACCGTTCAACAAGTGAGACCCTGCGAGGCTACCAGACGGCATCCTCTTTCGATCCCAGCCTGTGGTTTGAGGTTTTGGATACCCGTGATCCAGCAAAACCGCCTGTGGGATGCATGATTCTCGCCCAACATGGTGACGAACCGACGAGCTCAGATGATGGAAATCGGACACCAACGAACCTCGAAACTCGCAAGCAGGACGGGCAGATCGATTCCGATCAACCTGCCGATGGCCCTGTGATTGAGATTGTCTATATGGGCCTGGTGCCCGAGGCCCGTGGAAAGGGATACGGGAGCGTTCTTGTGGACCACGCCGCGAAAATCGCACTCTCTGTCGGAGGAAGACGCTTCATTCTTGGAGTCGACCGCAACAATCAACCTGCTCGAGATATCTACCGAAGCAAGGGGATGATCGAGCTGCTTAGTGAGACAGTCTGGGTAAAACAGTTAAACTCCGAAATTTGAATACGCAGATAAATGACTTGCACTCGATGGACAGGAGCCGCGTCCCACACTCTTTTCAGCAAAATCGTGGCCTCCCGCTCATAAATCACACAATTGTCTCGAACCTGCAAAACTGTTCAAAAAGCTCAACACCAGAACGTAAAGTGTTCCTGAAACAACACTTACAGCGCACAAACCGGACAGCGAGCAAATTTGAAGGAGAGTTTCCAACACCTTTTCCACCGGCTCTGGTCGGCTACGATCAGAGCAACTAAGAGGCGGGACGGTAAAACTCAGGCATTAAAATCCGGCTTTTCGGGACACTTTAAAACTTTCACGCAACAAGTCGAAACGAAAGTTTCGAAAGGGGCCCAACGGATGTTTGACTTGGTTGCTAGCAACCCTAGAATTCTCCCTCCTGCAGAAGCGATAGAGAGTCGAGTCCTGCAGGGGAATGATTGTGGGGAGGTCTGTGTGCCGCCCGGCGGAGCTAGGTTGGTGACTTTTCATTGCCAACGCTTTGGTTGCCCTGCTCACGATCGACGGTGGTCCAATTCGCGTGGGCGAATTGACATTGGCTATCGTTATTGCTGCACTGCGAAACATCCATGATGGAGGATTGCGCTACCAGTATGTCTGCACCGCACGGCTGCAACGATGACAAGGTCGTCATCGAACTATTCAAGGAAGCTTTGACAGGACGCGTAGGTGCAGAGCGATTCCGCATGTGGTTCACCCACGGGGTGACCATTACGGTTGACGCTGCTGTCGATACTGACGTTGCTATGGACACTAATGCTGCGGCGAGCGCTGCTGCTGAGGTTTCTGCAGGCGATCAAACAAATCAAGTTTCAAGACACGAGCGTCAGATCACGCTCAGTATTCGCGGCCAGTTCGCGCTCGACCGTCTACGGCAGAACTTCCTCCGCGAGATGCGAGGCGCCGCCATGCAAGCTTGCGGCGATCGAACCGAGATCGTACTTCGTTTAGATGAGCCCGCCGCTACTCAGACAAACTTGCCACTGACTGATGAAGAGGCAGCCCAAGAGGATACCGGCTCCGCTGCTGCTGCTAGTGCATTGGAAGACGTCAATCAGACACCCAAAGTTACTGCCAGCCAACCGTCCATCCAGCAATCCGCTCCAACAAACCATCGCCAGACGAACGCGAGTAGTCGGAAACGTAACAGAACGTTGCAAGCCAAATCCACAAATGGTCGCACCCAATCGATTTCCTCGTACATCGGTGATGGCTCAGGAGCAGCCACCGGCGGGGGTGGAACGAGGAGAGGACACGATAATCGAAGCCATCGCATTGATCAGGCTGAACAACTTGAGTTCCCGGGTCTCAATCACGGCAACAGGGGACGACAAGCAACTGGTTCTCCCACAACTGGTTCTCCCACAACTGGTTCTCCCACAACTGGTTC